>NZ_JBXGSI010000049.1:0-3101 GCF_056790315.1 Sphingobium sp. VMM | reverse complement strand
CCGCGACTGGCAAAACGCCGCGTTCATTTTACCAAAACGTCCCTTTGGGCACTCTGCCCGTGCGCGAATTGCGCAGGGCTGTCGCTGAAATGATCGATTGACGTCCGTCGCAACGACATCCAACTCGCAGGAGATCGACATGCCCGCCACGATCGACTTCTACCTGGCCCGCGTCGCACAATGTGACAAAGAGGCGCAGGAAACCAATCTGGCGAATGTGAAAGAGCGCTGCCTGCGGTCAAAAGCTGCATGGCAGATCATGTCTGATCGCGCTTTGCTGGTCCAGATCGACCGCAAAAGACAAGCGCTGGACAAGATGCGAAAAAAGGATGAGCATCTTGATTAAGCGGGCTGGAAGACGGTTCGACGGTCCATATCTATCTTCGGATCAGATCGAGCGCCAAGGGCATATTCTTGAACTTGCCATAGCCCGATTGGGCTCTCAGGGCGCCATCGCATTTCTGAACGGCGAAGAGCCCGGCCTCGGCGGCCGACCACTAGATATCGCGGTAAAAAGCTCTTCGGGGCTTGAGGCGGTAAAGCGAATTCTCGAAGAACTCTGATAGATATTGTCAGATTTATCATTGATGTTTTTGCGCTTAAGCATCCGCGCATCGTTGCCCGATGGCCAAGGGCTGGGTCACGAACAGCGCAAGGTCGCGCTGATGAATATGCGGAACCCCGACCATAAGCCAACAAGCTTGGGATGCAGTCCAGCACCGTCATCTCCACTGTCAAGGCGATGGGTATGAAGGCAGTTCCATTGGGCCGGCGGCAAAACAGGCGTGGATGGGCAGGGGAAGGCAGCCCGCCAGGCCATCCATGGTCATGAGCGGGCGCAGCATTTGCTGTCAGCGCCAGGTGAGTGAGCGCATTTCTTGGTTGCCAACCAATTATGCCGAATTCTCGAACAGAGTGGAGGAGCGGCATATTGGATGGCTGGGACGATCTGAAGATCGATGAATTATGAAAATCTATAAAACTTGTTATGATGTTAAATAGATATCAAAGTGAATATGGTATAATATAATTTTTTCAAAATAATTAATGGTGCCATACATATTTGATCTCAAATATCATGCATTATATTTTATGAAATATCGTTGCTATGTCGATTCAATAATTTTTAAGGTTTTTCGTGTGATTTCTAAATTGAATCATGGACATTGAGAATATTATTTGATAAACAGAATTATTGCGCGAAATTTGCTGCAAGCATTCGCCGTGACAGAGAGACCAACGTGCTCCCGCTTGCCAGCTGAGGGAGCCCATCCGTGGAAGATCTAAATTATTTGCTCAAGCGCGAGCAGGAAGAGTTGCTGCGTGCCCAAAGCGCGCATTGCCGGGCTGCCTCCCATGCGCATCAGCGTTTGGCCAACGGTTATGCGCAGCGCATTCGGGAGCATGTGCACCCCTATCGATCGCAGCGTCCCGATGGTTCAGCCCCTTTCGCTTTGAACGAGCAGCGGGGGGAGCGGATATGAGCAGGGCCATGAACATCATGGAATCAGCCGACGCCGTGCGGCTGGTCTGCCAAAAAAACGGCTTCAGGATTTCGGTTCTCGAAGCGCTCGACTCTGGCGGCGTGCGGATCGTTCTGCTTGACCCACGGGATGCCGATGCACTTCGCGTTTTAATGAAGGGTAAGCTGATTGAAGGTTCTGTCACACGCTCCCGGTCGCATGTGGCCCGCCACCATCCGCCGTCAGCACGATGAATATGGCCATGGGTCGGTTCGACTATCTTAACCGCCGGAGATTGGCCGAGTTGAAGCATGCTGAGCTTGCGGAGAATCCTGCGATCAGAGCCAGACACGAGGATTTGGCTCGTGCCTATGCGAAGATCATTTCCGTGTTGCAACGCGAAGAGGCTTCATCGCCTCTACAGCAGTGGCAATTCTGAACTAACCCGGCCAAGTGCCATCACGACAAATCAAATGGGAGTCTCCGGTTTACTGACCTGAGAACGACGATGCCTGCCAAGCCCGGTCGCGCGCTGTAGCGAATGGAAGCCTGGCAGGCTCAGTCTCATGCTTGAAAAGCTGGTACGGACTGTCAGGCCCCGCCCTTGGCTGCGAACCAGATATTGTGCCAGCGTTCGGCGCTGCCGCTAAAGGCTGGCAACAAGATCTCATCCAGACAGAATCCGGCCTGCTCCAGCCTTTCGGCAAATGCGTCATCGCTGTAGGCTGACCATATCGACAGTAGGCCGCCCGGTTTCAGTGCTGCATACGCCATTTCCAAGCCGTCGGTCGAATAAAGCCTGTCGTTGCTTTTTCTGATGAAACCGTCTGGACCATTATCGACGTCGAGCAGAATGGCATCGAAGCGATCCTTCTCATGGGTAATGACATCAAACACGTCGGCCAATTGAATTCTGACTCGCGGATCTGTCAGATTGGTACCGAACAAGTGCATCAAAGGTCCGTTCGCCCAGCTTATGATTTTGGGCACGAGCTCGGCAACCGTGATGGTCGCGCTTTGTGACCAGGCGTCGAGCGCAGCCCCAAGGGTGAAGCCCATGCCGAGGCCGCCAATCAAAATATTGCCATCGCGCTGAACAAGACGCTCTTGGGTCAGCCTTGCGAGAGCCTTCTCGGATTCATGATCTCGACTGCCCATCAACTCATCATCGCCAAACTGGATCGAGAACTCTGTCCCACACTGGAGGAGGTGAAGCTGGCCACCGCCCGGAATATCGGCAATATCGACCGTAATTATCGGGAGGCTTTTGTCCGATCCTGCCCCGTTTTCCTGTACTCCTTTCCTTTCTGGGGATGCGTCTTTGCCATTCCAGGCGTCATTGCAGGCAGGGGGCGACGACCGCGCAATGCGCGTTCCGCTATAGTTCATGGAATTCCTGTCGCGTTCTGGATCAAGCGCGCCGTAAACCGAAGTGGCGTCGATTACGCGGTGACACCGAACCATGCCTGCCTTTTGAAGGCATGGCAAGGAAGGCTATATCGCACTGTGTAGCCTTGGAGGCTGCGATTTGGCGGGAAATACGGCAATGCCCCTCGACCAACAATATATGGGCACCACGATTAGTCGCTAAAATATCAAATGAATTTGGGAACTTAATCCATATCAATCCGCTTACAG
>NZ_JBXGSI010000048.1:0-3831 GCF_056790315.1 Sphingobium sp. VMM | reverse complement strand
CACATGATCCGTCGTCTGTGGAAGTCGTTGCTGGACGCTGGCCGCAAAATGCCAGTCGCCAGCCGGAGGCCGGCTAGCGCTGCTGGTGATGCTGTCGACAGGTGCGTTGGCTGATTGGTCGTGGCCTGAAGGATCAGGGCAGCATGTCGCCAATTCTCTTGGCCAGCGCGTCCATCGCGAAGGGTTTGGTCACCAGCGCCATGTTCGGCGCCAATTGTCCGTTCCCGATGACGGCATTTTCCGCATAGCCGGTAATGAACAGGATCTTGAGATCGGGCAGGAGGCTGAGTGCGGCATCGGCAACCTGGCGACCGTTCATGCCACCAGGCAGCCCCACATCCGTGATGAGCAGATCGAAGGCCGCACCATTTTGCAGCAGCCGCATGGCGCCTGGACCATCCATTGCCTCCTGCACATCATAGCCCAGTTCCTGCGCAATCTCGACGACGAGGAGGCGCACCGTGGGTTCATCATCGACCACCAGGATGCTGCCCCGTTTCATCGCCTTGTCGCCGGCCATCGCGGGCAGGAGAGGGGGCGGGGATGCGTCGTCACTCCCTTCGTCCTCCATGAAATGGCGGGGCAGATAGATGCACATGGTCGTGCCCGTGCCGATCTCGCTATAGATCCGCACATGCCCGCCGGACTGACGGGCAAAACCATAGATCATGGACAGGCCAAGTCCGGTGCCTTCACCCAGCGGCTTGGTAGTGAAGAAGGGATCGAAGGCGCGGGAAATCACCTCGGGCGTCATGCCCGTGCCGGTGTCGGTCACGCAGATCGAGACATATTGACCCGGTTCCAGATCGCGCTCGCGCGCGGCCATGTCGTCCAGCCACTTGTTTGCAGTCTCGATCGTGATGCGTCCCCCGTCCGGCATCGCGTCGCGCGCATTGATGCAGAGGTTGAGCAGCGCATTTTCAAGCTGGTTGGGATCGACCAGGGTCGTCCAGATACCGGCCTTGCCGACAGTCTCGACCTCGATCTGTGGTCCCACCGTGCGCCGGATCAGCTCTTCCAGATCGAAGATCAGGCGGTTGGAATTGACCGGTTTGGGATCAAGCGTCTGCCGGCGGGAGAAGGCGAGCAGGCGGTGGGTGAGCGCCGCGGCGCGGCGGACGGCGCCCTGGGCTGCGACAGAATATTTGTCGATCTCGCCGACCCGGCCCTGCGCTATGCGTATCTGCATCATTTCCAGGGCCCCGGAAATGCCCGTCAGCAGATTGTTGAAATCATGGGCAAGGCCACCTGTCAGCTGGCCGACCGCTTCCATCTTCTGCGATTGGCGCAGGGCCTCTTCAGCCCTGTCGCGCTCGGCCGTCTTGGTCTCGACCTCCTCGGCAAGCCTGCGGCGATCCTCCTCGAGCTGCCGCTCGATCGCCTTGCGGGCGGACATGTCCTGCATCGCGCCGACCATGCGCAACGGTTCCCCGGCAGGACCGCGTAGGACATAGCCGCGATCGAGGACATCGGCATAGCCGCCGTCGCCGCGGGCGAAGCGATATTCGTCGGTCCAGTCGGTGCCTTCGCCATCGATCACCGCATGGATGCTGTCATTGATCCGCTGCCGGTCATCCGAGTGGATATGGCGCAGCCACCATTCGCCGGTCGGTTCGACATTTTCGAGCCTGTGGCCATAGGCATGCTCAAGCGCGATGTTCCAGGTCACATGATCGTCGCGGAAATTCCAGTCCCACACCGCATCATTGGTGGCCCGCCCGGCAAGGCGCAGCCGCTCCTCCACTTCACGCAAACTGGCCTGCGCCTGGCGGTCGGCGGTGACGTCCTGCACGGTGCCGATAAGGCGGATCGGGGCCTGGCCCTCGAACATCGCCAGGCCCTGGGCATGGATGTGCCGCTCGATCCCATCCTCGATCCCGATCGTGCGATACTCGGTGTCGAAAATGCCGGTACCGGTCGGATCGAGCGCGGCGCGCACCGCTACATCCGCCCCTTCGCGATCATCGGGGTGCAGGCCGGCCAGAAAGGCGGTTTCATAGCTGACGGGCGCGCCGGGATGCAGGCCGAAGAGGGCGCGACAGCGATCGTCCCATTCAAGCTGTCCGGTCTGCGGCCAATAGTCGAACTGCCCAAGGCGGGCGGCGCGCGTGGCGAGTTCCAGCTTCTCCCGGCTTGTGGCCAGCGCTTCGCGCGAAAGATGCGATGCCGTCACGTCGGTGGCCGTACCGAACCATTCGAGGATCTGCCCGTCATCGTCAAGAATGGGCACGGCGCGCGACGCGGTCCAGCCGATGGTGCCATCGGCCTGGCGAACCCGATGTTCGAGCATGAAGGGCGTTTTGGTTTCGATGGCCCTGGCAATCGCATCCTGCACGATGGCCTGGTCATCGGGCGGGATATAAAGCTCGAGCCAGCGAACCGATGGCGCCTGCGTATCGATGAGGAAACCGCGGCCATCGAGCTGGCGCATTTCCTGCCAGTCGGCGCTCATCTGGTATATGGCGTCGGACGTCGCGCCGACCAGAGCGCTGAAGCGTGCCTCGCTTTTCTCCAGCCGGGACTGTTCTTCCTCGATCCGACGGGCATCGGTAAATTTCTGCGTGACGTCCACCGCGACGTCGAGGACGCCGGCAATCTCCCCCGCGTCGTTGCGCAGGGGGCTGTAGCAAAAGGTCCACCAGGTGTCCTCGGCATAGCCATTGCGGGTCATGACGAGATGCATGTCTTCGACCGAGACCGTCTCGCCGCCAAGCGCCCGGTCGATCAGGGGCGAAAGCTCATGCCAGATCTCGGGCCAGACATCGCGCATCGGCTGGCCAAGCGCCGATGGATGACGGGCTCCGAGGAAGGGCGCATAGGCATCATTGTACAGGAAGACCTGTGCTTCGCCCCAGGCGATGAACATCGGAAAATCCGATGCGAGCGCGAGTTCGACCGTGGTGCGCAGCGCAATCGGCCAGTCGGCCCTGGCGCCCAATGCCGTCTTCTCCCAGGGAAAGGAGGACAGCCTGGCCTTAAGCGATTCTGCGGGCGCAGGCGCCGGCGAAAAGATGGAAGCCATGACATCGGGGTAGGGCGGCTTGGCTATGCTGTCATCGGGCACGATGGGTGTGCTTCCTTTCATTTCGCGCCCTTAACGTAATCGCGCCCGATTTGATCCATGGATTCAATCTTGTCGGACGGCGGATCGTGCGCTGTTGTCGCTATTGACCTCGTCCGCGCCGGTCTGGTCGGCCCTGAAATAGCCGATCGCAACCACGATGAGCAGAACCGCGATGACGAGCGCGAGGCTTGTTACCAATATGGATCGCGTCACGGTCGTTCGCGATCCGCTGCGTGCCTCGACTTTCGAGAGATGGGTTACCGTTTCGCCGTCTTCCTGTCGTTTCTCCATTTTCTCTCTCCTTGCTCTTTGCCTCATGTCAGCGACGGGTTGGCGCTATCCTCCAGACGCTGTTGGACAGGTCATCGGCGACCAGGAGCGCGCCATGGACCGGATCATAGCTTACGCCCACCGGACGCCCGCGCGCATGTCCATCCTTGATGAACCCGGTCAGGAAGTCCTGCGGCTTTCCGGTCGGCCGACCATTGGCGAAAGGGATGAAGACCACCTTGTAGCCGGCCAGATCCTGCCTGTTCCAGCTGCCATGCTGCCCGACGAAGGCGCCCTGCGCATAGGCGGGGCCAAGACCGGCGCCGGTTGCGAAGCTGATGCCGAGTGCTGCGACATGAGATCCCAGGGCATAATCGGGCCGGATCGCGCGTCGCACCATATCGGGCTGCTGTGGACGCGCCCGCGTATCGACATTCTGTCCCCAATAGCTGTAGGGCCAGCCATAAAAGGCCCCGGGGCGAACCGAAGTCATATAG
>NZ_JBXGSI010000047.1:0-3840 GCF_056790315.1 Sphingobium sp. VMM | reverse complement strand
TACATGATCCGTCGCGGCCTGAAGCCTTGCCTGAAACTCAGCCGCAAAATCTTGTCAGGCCGACCGCCGGTCGTACCGCAAGATTGACGATCTCTTGATATTGGAGGCGGCGCAGTGCTCGGTCGATTGCCGCCTCGCGGGATCAGGGCAGCATATCGCCAATCCGCTTTGCCAATGCGTCCATCGCGAACGGCTTGGTGACGAGCGCCATATTGGGCGCGAGCTGGCCATTGCCGATGACGGCATTTTCAGCATAGCCGGTAATGAACAGGACCTTGAGATCCGGCAGGAGGCTGAGTGCGGCATCGGCAACCTGTCGACCGTTCATCCCGCCGGGCAAGCCCACATCCGTGATCAGCAGGTCGATTGCCACGCCATTTTGCAACAGCCGCATGGCGCCTGGGCCGTCCATCGCTTCCTGCACATCATAGCCCAGTTCCTGCGCTATCTCGACAACGAGGAGCCGAACCGTGGGCTCATCATCGACCACCAAGATCGTACCGCGTCGTGATTCATTGCTGGCCGCCTGCTCACTCAGCGATGGAATGACTGACGCGTCCTCGCTTTCCTCGTCTTCCATGAAGTGGCGGGGCAGATAGAGGCACATGGTGGTACCCGTCCCGACCTCGCTATAGATCCGCACATGCCCGCCGGACTGACGTGCGAATCCATAGATCATCGATAGGCCAAGGCCAGTGCCTTCGCCCAGCGGCTTGGTCGTGAAAAAGGGATCGAAGGCGCGGGAAATCACCTCGGGCGTCATGCCCGTGCCGGTGTCTGTCACGCAGATCGAGACATATTGGCCCGGTTCCAGATCGCGCTCGCGCGCTGCTGCGTCGTCCAGCCATTTGTTTGCGGTCTCGATCGTGATGCGCCCGCCATCTGGCATCGCATCGCGCGCGTTGATGCAGAGGTTGAGCAGCGCATTTTCAAGCTGATTGGGATCGACCAGGGTGGTCCAGATGCCGGCCTTGCCGACGGTCTCAACCTCGATCTGCGGCCCAACCGTGCGCCGGATGAGTTCTTCCAGATCGAATATCAGCCGATTGGAATTGACCGGTTTGGGATCGAGCGTCTGCCTGCGGGAGAAGGCGAGCAGGCGGTGGGTGAGCGCAGCGGCGCGGCGCACGGCGCCCTGGGCTGCGACAGAATATTTGTCGATCTCGCCGACCCGGCCCTGCGCTATGCGTATCTGCATCATTTCCAGGGCGCCGGAAATACCCGTCAGCAGATTGTTGAAATCATGGGCAAGGCCACCAGTCAGCTGGCCGACCGCTTCCATCTTCTGCGACTGGCGCAGGGCGTCCTCAGCCCTGTCGCGCTCGGCCGTCTTGGTCTCGACCTCCTCGGCAAGCCTGCGGCGATCCTCCTCGAGCTGGCGCTCGATCGCCTTGTGGGCGGACATGTCCTGCATCGCCCCGACCATACGCAGCGGCTCGCCGGCAGGCGTACGCAGAACATAGCCGCGATCAAGCACATCGACATAGCTGCCGTCGCTGCGGGCAAAGCGATATTCGTCGGTCCAGTCAGTCCCCTCGCCATCGATCACCGCGTGAATGCTGTCATTGATCCGCTGCCGGTCATCCGGGTGGATATGGTCCAGCCACCACTCGCCGGTCGGTTCGACATCTTCGAGCCTGTGCCCATAGGCATGCTCAAGGGCGATGTTCCAGGTCACATGATCGTCGCTGAAGTTCCAGTCCCATACCGCATCATTGGTGGCCCGTCCGGCAAGACGCAGCCGCTCCTCCACCTCGCGCAAACTGGCCTGCGCCTGGCGATCGGCCGTGACGTCCTGCACGGTACCGATAAGGCGAATCGGGGCCTGGCCCTCGAACATTGCCAGGCCCTGAGCATGGATATGTCGTTCGATCCCATCCTCGATCCCGACGGTCCGATACTCGGTGTCGAAAATGCCGCTGCCGGCCGGATCGAGCGCGGCGCGCACCGCTGCGTCGGCCCCTTCGCGATCGTCGGGATGCAGGCCCGCCAGAAAGGCGGTTTCATAGCTGACGGGGGCACCGGGATGCAGGCCAAAAAGGGCACGACAGCGATCGTCCCATTCAAGCTGTCCGGTTTGCGGCCAATAGTCGAACTGACCAAGGCGGGCCGCGCGTGTCGCGAGTTCCAGCTTTTCCCGGCTTGTGGCCAGAGCTTCGCGCGAAAGATGCGAGGCCGTTACATCGGTGGCCGTGCCGAACCACTCAAGGATATTGCCGTCATCGTCGAGGATGGGGACGGCGCGGGACGCTGTCCAGCCGATGGTGCCATCAGCCTGACGTACGCGATGCTCCAGCATGAAGGGGGCCCTGGCTTCGATGGCGCGGGCGATCGCGTCCATCACGATGGAATGGTCATCCGTTGGAACATAGAGTTCAAGCCAGCGAACAGATGGTGCTTGCGTGTCGACGAGGAAACCACGTCCGTCGAGGTGGCGCATTTCCTGCCAGTCGGCGCTCATCTGATAGATTGCGTCCGAGGTCGCGCTTACCAATGCGCTGAAACGCGCTTCGCTTTTCTCCAGCCTTGCGCGTTTTTCCTCGATCCTGCGGGCGTCCGTAAACTTCTGCGTCACATCCACCGCGATATCGAGCACGCCGATGATATCGCCTGCGTCGTCGCGCAACGGACTGTAGCAGAAGGTCCACCATGTATCCTCGGCATCACCATTGCGGGTCATGACGAGGTGCATGTCCTCGACCGAAACCGTCTCGCCGCCAAGGGCTCTATCGATCAGGGGCGAGAGCTCGGACCAGATCTCGGGCCAGACATCGCACATCGATTGGCCAAGTGCTGCGGGGTGACGAGCTCCCAAAAAGGGCGCATAGGCATCATTGTAGAGGAATATCTGCGCCTGCCCCCACATGATGAACATCGGAAAATCCGAGGCGAGCGCGAGCTCGACCGTGGTTCGCAGCGAAATTGGCCAGTCGGCCTTGGCTCCCAGTGCCGTTTTTTCCCACGGGAAAGAGGATATCCGTGCTCTGAGCGAATCCGCGTGCGTGGGCGCCGGAGAAAAAATGGAGGCCATGACTTGGGGATAGACGGACTTCGCCATCCTGTCATCGTGCACGACGGCGTTCCTTCCATCCATTTGGCGCATTTAACCTGATATTTCCGCTATTGCTCGACGGCTTCAGTCCTGGGGGGCGGCCGAGCCTGCGCGGTTATCGCTATTAACCTCGTCCGCGCCGGTCTTGTCGGCCCTGAAATAGCCGATCGCAACCACGATGAGCAGAACCGCAATGACGAGCGCGAGGCTTGTCACCAATATGGACCGGGTCACGGTGGTACGCGATCCGCTGCGTGCCTCGACTTTCGACAGATGGGTCACCGTTTCGCCGTCTTCCTGTCGTTTCTCCATTTTCTCTCTCCTTGCCCTTTGCCTCATGTCAGCGACGGGTTGGGGCTATCCGCCAGACGCTGTTGGATAGATCATCGGCGACCAGGAGCGCGCCATGGACCGGATCATAGCTCACGCCCACCGGCCGTCCGCGCGCATGTCCATCCTTGATGAACCCGGTCAGGAAATCCTGGGGCTTACCGGTCGGCCGCCCATTGGCGAAAGGGATGAAGACCACCTTGTAGCCGGCGAGATCCTGCCTGTTCCAGCTGCCATGCTCCCCGACGAAGGCGCCCTGCGCATAGGTGGGGCCAAGACCGGGGCTTGTTACAAAGCTGATACCGAGTGCCGCGACATGGGATCCCAGGGCATAATCGGGCCGGATCGCGCGTCGCACCATATCGGCATTCTGAGGATGCACCCGCGGATCGACATTCTGTCCCCAATAGCTGTAGGGCCAGCCATAAAAGGCCCCGGGGCGAACCGCAGTCATATAA
>NZ_JBXGSI010000046.1:2500-5553 GCF_056790315.1 Sphingobium sp. VMM | reverse complement strand
TAGGATTTGAACCTACGACCTTCAGGTTATGAGCCTGACGAGCTACCGGGCTGCTCCATCCCGCGACACTGGGCGTTTTTGTGTGGCCCTGACATGCAAAAAGGGCGGCTTTGTGGGCCGCCCTATTTGTAACATTGTGATGGGTTTTTGATCCGTTGCTATGCGCGTGCTTCAATGCCTGGCGACGCCCTACTCTTCCAGTGCTTGAGCAATAGTACCATCGGCGCAGACTGGTTTCACGGCCGAGTTCGGGATGGGATCGGGTGGGTCACAGACGCTATGGTCACCAAGCAATGAAGCAGGCGCATAACTGCGGGTTTTTAATCGATACCGTGCACTATTCACTTTCACTTGAGAAAGTGAACAACAAGAACTTTGTGTGTTTGATGTTCGTATATCTGGGCTGGCTTAAAACCACGCCATCAGCGTCTTAGCTGTTTCCAGCATTGTCGTTGATGGTGGGACTCTTAAGCGCGAACAGAGCAATTAGGACTGGTTAGCTCCATGCGTTACCGCACTTCCACATCCAGCCTATCAACGTCGTGGTCTACGACGGCTCGATGAAATCTTATCTTGAGGGAGGCTTCCCGCTTAGATGCTTTCAGCGGTTATCCCGTCCATACATAGCTACCCTGCTGCGCCACTGGCGTGACGACAGGTACACCAGAGGTATGTTCAACCCGGTCCTCTCGTACTAGGGTCAACTCCTCTCAAATTTCGACGCCCACGGCAGATAGGGACCAAACTGTCTCGCGACGTTCTGAACCCAGCTCACGTACCACTTTAATTGGCGAACAGCCAAACCCTTGGGACCTGCTCCAGCCCCAGGATGTGATGAGCCGACATCGAGGTGCCAAACGATTCCGTCGATATGAGCTCTTGGGAATCATCAGCCTGTTATCCCCGGCGTACCTTTTATCCGTTGAGCGATGGCCCTTCCACGAGGGACCACCGGATCACTATGACCGACTTTCGTCTCTGCTCGACTTGTCAGTCTCGCAGTCAGGCGGGCTTATGCCATTGCACTCTAACAGACGGTTTCCAACCGTCCTGAGCCCACCATCGCGCGCCTCCGTTACTCTTTAGGAGGCGACCGCCCCAGTCAAACTACCCGCCACAGAGGGTCCCTGCACCGGATAACGGTGCGAGGTTAGACATCAGAAAACAACAGGGTGGTATTTCACCTATGGCTCCACATCAACTGGCGTCAATGCTTCAAAGCCTCCCACCTATGCTACACAGTTCTTTCCTAATGCCACTCTGAAGCTGCAGTAAAGGTGCACGGGGTCTTTCCGTCTAACCGCGGGTACTCCGCATCTTCACGGAGAATTCAATTTCGCTGAGCATATCCTGGAGACAGTGGGGAAGTCGTTACGCCATTCGTGCAGGTCGGAACTTACCCGACAAGGAATTTCGCTACCTTAGGACCGTTATAGTTACGGCCGCCGTTTACCTGGGCTTCAATTCAGAGCTTGCACTCCTCCTCTTAACCTTCAGGCACCGGGCAGGCGTCAGGCCCTATACGTCGTCTTGAAGCCGACTTAGCAGAGCCCTGTGTTTTTGCTAAACAGTCGCTACCCCCTGGCCTGTGCCCCCCATCAAAAGTTGCCTTAAGATGGGGCCTCCTTCTTCCGAAGGTACGGAGGCAATTTGCCGAGTTCCTTCAGGATACTTCTCTCAAACGCCTTGGTATACTCTACCATTCCACCTGTGTCGGTTTAGGGTACGGTCTATACGGTGGGGCTATTTCCTGGGACCCCTTCACTGCCCGGAGCAATCCAATAAGCCCGAACAATTTACGGCATCCGTCACACACCACCAGGCCCACGAATATTAACGTGGTTCCCATCGACTACCCCCTTCGGGCTCGTCTTAGGGGCCGGCTTACCCTGCTCAGATTAGCTTTAAGCAGGAACCCTTGGAATTTCGGCGAGAGGGCATCTCACCCTCTTAATCGCTACTCATGTCTGCATTCGCACTTCCGATACCTCCACGGTCGGTTACCCTTCCGCTTCAACGGCCTACGGAACGCTCCGCTACCGCTCAGATCAAAGATCTGAACCCTAAGCTTCGGTGCATCACTTTAGCCCCGTTACATCTTCGCCGCAGGATCTCTTATTTAGACCAGTGAGCTGTTACGCTTTCTTTAAAGGATGGCTGCTTCTAAGCCAACCTCCTGGTTGTTTTGGAAATCCCACATGCTTTCCCACTTAGTGATGACTTGGGGACCTTAGCTGTAGGTTAGGGCTGTTTCCCTTTTGACGACGGACCTTAGCACCCGCCGTCTGTCTGCCGAACTAGACTCGTTGGTATTCGGAGTTTGGTTAGAATTGGTAGATCTCGCGACCCCCGCATCCATCCAGTGCTCTACCCCCAACGGCAAATATTCGACGCTCTACCTCAATAGATTTCGCGGAGAACCAGCTATTTCCCGGCTTGATTGGCCTTTCACCCCTAAGCACAACTCATCCGACAATTTTTCAACATTGAACGGTTCGGTCCTCCAGTGCGTGTTACCGCACCTTCAACCTGGTCATGCATAGATCGCCGGGTTTCGGGTCTAATGCATCAAACTATGGCGCCCTATTCAGACTCGCTTTCGCTGCGCCTACACCTAACGGCTTAAGCTTGCTTGATACACTAAGTCACAGACCCATTATGCAAGAGGTACGCGGTCAGGTCTCAAGGACCCTCCCACTGCTTGTAGGCATCCGGTTTCAGGTACTGTTTCACTCCCCTCATCGGGGTGCTTTTCACCTTTCCCTCACGGTACTGGTTCACTATCGGTCATGTACGAGTATTTAGGCTTGGAGGGTGGTCCCCCCATGTTCAGACAGAGTTTCACGTGCTCCGCCCTACTCAAGTCCTGATGTTTCATTTTCGCATACGGGGCTGTCACCCGCTATGGCCGAACTTTCCAGATCGTTCTGCTAATTAAACATCAGGCACTGGCCTGGTCCGCGTTCGCTCGCCACTACTAACGGAATCTCGGTTGATGTCTTTTCCTCCGGGTACTGAGATGTTTCAGTTCTCCGGGTTCGCTTCACCAAAGC
>NZ_JBXGSI010000045.1:0-8723 GCF_056790315.1 Sphingobium sp. VMM | reverse complement strand
GGAAGCGAGAAGCGCCTCACGCTTGGAGACTGGCCTGAAGTTTCGCTAGTCCAGGCGCGCGAACTGCGGGACGAAGCGCGGCGGGCTGTGAGAGAGGGGGGCGACCCGCTACATGAGCGCAAGCGGGAAAAGACGATGGCAAGGCTTGCTGCTGGGAACAGCTTCCAGTCGGTCGCCGAAGATTTCATCGAGGTGAAATTCGTGGGCGGGCAAAAGGCGGCCGCAACAATCGAGAAGGCACGCTGGTACCTCTCTCATTTAACTGATCCGATCGGTGGACGGCCGGTCAGCGAAATCGAGCCAGCCGAACTGATGGTCGTTTTGAAGAAGATCGAAAAGGCCGGTAAACGGGAGACTGCGGTTCGCACGCGCGCCTTCGCCAGCCGTGTGTTTCGTCACGGTGTCGCGATGTCGCTTTGCAAGTCGGACCCGGCTGCCTTGCTGGGCGACGCTTTGATGTCACCGATCGTCACGCATCGAGCTGCCATATTGGAACCGCGCAAGCTTGGCGCGCTGTTGCGGGCAATTGATGATTACGGCGGTAGCGAGAGCGTCAAGATCGCGATGCAACTTTTGCCGCATGTCTTCGTGCGGCCAGGGGAGTTGCGCCTCGCCAAATGGAAGGAGATCGACTGGGACGAGAAGATATGGCGCATTCCTGCAGAGCGCACAAAGCTTCGTCGACCACACAGTGTCCCTCTGTCAGTACAATCGCTTGCTCTCTTCAATGAATTGCGGCGCCACACCGGATGGATGGACTGGATGTTCCCTGGAGAGCGGAGCCATCTCAAGCCGATGTGCGAGAATGCGATCAACACCGCCTTCCGCAGAATGGGGTTCGATCGTGAGACGGTGACGGCCCATGGCTTCAGAGCCACGGCTAGCACTCTGCTAAACGAGAGTGGGAAGTGGCATCCTGACGCGATCGAACGCGCATTGGCGCACGGGCATAGCAATGCTGTGCGTGGTGCATACGCAAGGGGCCAGCATTGGGATGAGCGGGTCCAGATGTCTCAGTGATGGAGTGACTATCTGGATGAGCATAAGGAAGGGGCGTGTGTCGTGCCTTTGGCCGTTAGGAAGTGCGCGGGGTGATCGGTTGGTCGTGCGGTCGTCATCGACCCATTTCTGCCGTTCAGGGTCCAATTCTTAATTCCCCATTCCGGACAGGCAGCTATTCTGCGACCCGACCAGAAGACCGGCGTGGGATCAGTGTTGGCGCCACGAGCATTGTGGCCGAATTGCCTGCCGCTAGTGGCGTATCCAGTAGCTCAAGCGCCGCTGCCGCGATCTGATCAAACGGGACCCGCATCGTCGTGAGCGGCGTCGGCAAATGGCTGACGATCGGGATATCATTGTAGCCAACGAGCGAGATGTCGCCGGGCACCGTGATCCCCATATTGGTGAGCTTCGAGAGTGCGCCGATGGCGGTATTGTCGTTCACTGCAAATATGGCGGTGGGGCGCTGATCCAGAGCCATGATTGCTTCAGCCGCTTCTGCCCCAGCCTCGATGCTGAAGCTGGATTCCATGATGAGCGATGGATCGAGGGCGATCGATGCTTCTTCCAACGCCTGTTTGTAACCAGCCAATCGCTCCCGGCTGCTTGAAGCAAAGGAGGGACCAGCGATGATGGCGATCCGCTGATGTCCAAGATCGATAAGATGCCGGGTCGCGAGATAGCCCCCAAGTCGATCATCGCCGATCGCTGACGGGCTGTGGCCATCCGTGCGCAACGCCAGGACATGCGGCACACCCCGCCTTTCGAGCTTGTCGGGCAGATCGTCACCGGTGCGCGCCGTGGCCAGAATCAGGCCATCGACCCCACGCTGGATCAGGGTCTCAGCTGCCCGCTCATCGGCATCGATATTGTCGTCGGTCGTCGCGACGAGCGCGATCCGCCCGTTCTTTGCGCAGGCCTTGGCGATCGCTTCGTACAGCATCGCCATGACCGTGTCGGTCAGGCGCGGGACGATCACGCCGATCGCCATCGTCTTGCCCCGCCGCAGGCTCGAAGCGGAAATATCACGGATATAGCCAAGATCGGCCGCCACCTGCCGCACCCGGCGCGCGGTGTCGTTGTCAGACTGGGGTAGCCGTTCATCGAGAATGCGCGATACCGTCGATTTCGACACGCCCGCCGCCGCGGCAACATCGTGCAGCGTGACCCGGCCGCCGCGCCCTTCCAAATCCCTGCTCATTCCTGCCATTCCGCCTTGATATCGCTCGCTCTCTTCACCGTTCCGATAGCCTGCTTTGCACCTTGCCGCAAAATCCACCTTGACACCAGCGCAGATTCGAAACGATAACGGGAACGTTCCCAGCAACGTTTTCATATAGGAGAGTTTCATGAGCCTTTACGATCCTGCGCCCAACAAGCGTCCTGCCCCCGCCAATGTCATGGACCTGCGCGGTCTCAATCCGGCGCCCGTCACCGTGTTCGACAGCGAAGGCAAGGTGGACTGGGCGGCCAATGCCGACCTCGCCAAATGGCTGGCCGGCAAAGAAGGCGTGAAGAGCCTCGTCATCCTGGGCCATGCCGGGGAAGGCACTTTCCTCACCACCGAGGAGCAGGTCCGCCTGATCGAAGTCTATGTCGAGGCGCTGGACGGCAAGATCCCCGTCATCGCCGGCATCACCGGTGAAGGAACCGAGGTCGCTGCCAAGGAAGCCAAGCGTGCGGCCGACGCCGGAGCGATCGGCGCGCTGGTCTATCCCTCGCATGGCTGGCTGCGCTTTGGCTATCAGGACGGTGCCCCGCAGGATCGCTATAAGGCGATCTACGAGGAATCGGGCCTGCAGTGCATCCTGTTCCAATATCCCGACGCCACCAAGGCGACCTACAACCTCAAGACCCAGCTCGAAATCGCAGCGCAGCCGGGCGTCGTCGCCACCAAGAATGGCGTACGGAGCATGAAGCGCTGGGACACGGAAATTCCCGTCCTGCGCAAGGAATTCCCGGACCTGCAGATCCTGACCTGCCATGACGAATATCTGCTGCACACTATGTTCGACGTCGACGGCGCGCTGGTCGGCTATGGCAATATCGCGCCTGAACTGCTGTTCGCGCTGATCCAGGCGGGCAAAGCCAAGGATTATGCCAAGGCCCGTGCCATCCATGACCAGCTGCTGCCGGTGACGAAGAATGTCTATCACCGTGGCTCGCACATGGAGGGCACCGTCGCGCTCAAGATCGCGCTGCGCGCTCGTGGCGTGCTGAAGAACGCCACCGTGCGGTCGCCGCTGATCGACCTGTCGAGCCAGGCCGAACAGGAAATCGAAGCTGCGATGAAGGAAGCCGGCATCGTCTGAAGCTGCCGCTGGACGTCCTTTCGGTCCGGGGCGGGCCGACTGAAATGGAAGGAAGTCGTTTCGCCCCGGCCGAAAGGCCATATCACGGCATAGGCGCGCGCCGCCCTCAGGGGCGGACCGCCTATCGCCATCAACCCAACAGAACAGACGCGCGGGCTTTCCAAGGCCCGGATAAGCGCGCAAATGGGAGAGGCTCAGATGAATGCTTCGATTGCATCTACCATGACGGCCGATCGCACTGGCGCGACAGCCATTGCCAGCGACAGCGGTGCAGCGCTGATCGCGCGACTTGAGCGCCTGCCGGTAACCCGCCCCGTGCTATGGGCACGCGGCTGCGTCGGCATGGCCACCTTCTTCGACGGATACACCACGATCGCGCTCGCCTATGCGATGCCGATCCTGGCCAAGGAATGGGATCTCGCTCCGTCGATGACGGCGGCAATCATCTCTTCAGGCTATCTGGGGCAATTGATCGGCGCGATCTTCTTTGGTTGGCTGGCCGAACGGATCGGGCGCCTGCCGGTACTGGCTATCGCTATCGGCATTTTCGCGGCGATGAGTGCGGCCTGCATCTTCGCCTGGGGGCCGCAGTCGTTGATCCTGTTCCGGTTCCTGCAGGGGATAGGCACGGGCGGTGAGGTTCCGGTCGCCAGCGCTTATGTCAATGAGCTGTCCGGCGCCAAGAAGCGCGGGCGTTTCTTCCTGCTTTACGAACTCCTGTTTCTGGTCGGCCTGACCGCCGCCGGCGCAATCGGTTATATCATGGTGCCCAGCCTTGGCTGGCAGTCTATGTTCATCGTCGGCATGGTGCCGGTGGCGCTGGTGATCCCGCTGCGTTTCTTCCTGTCGGAGAGTCCGCGCTGGCTAATCAATCGCGGCCGCTTCGCTGAAGCCGACAAGGTGATCCGCCGTCTGGAGGATAGCGCCATTCGCCATGGTCAGCCGCTGCCCGAACCGCGCCCGGCAACCGCCATTTTGGTGCAGGC
Source organism: Sphingobium sp. VMM (assembly GCF_056790315.1). Taxonomy (NCBI): domain Bacteria; kingdom Pseudomonadati; phylum Pseudomonadota; class Alphaproteobacteria; order Sphingomonadales; family Sphingobiaceae; genus Sphingobium; species Sphingobium sp. VMM. Next base: position 4,426 of record NZ_JBXGSI010000045.1, on the reverse strand, counting down.
CAAGCCGGCCGGTTCTGTCCGCGAGATGTTCGGCCCGCTTTATGGCCCGCGTACGCTTTTGCTCTGGGGCATGTGGTTTGGCGCCTATATGATCAACAACGGCCTGCTGACCTGGCTGCCAACCCTCTACCGCACGGTGTTTGATCTGCCAATCGATCAGGCCATCGGCTATGGCTTTGCCATGACCGGGATTGCGCTGGTCGCATCCTTCATTTGCGCCCTGACGATTGACCGGGTCGGTCGCCGTCGCTGGTACACCGGCGCGCTGCTGTTCGCCGCCGTACCGCTGACGGCTCTTTATCTGCTCGGCGCATCGACGCCACTGATGGTCTTTGCCCTGGCAACGCCGGCCTTTGCGGCGCTCCAGACCGTTACCTATTCGCTCTACCTCTATTCGGGTGAGCTCTATCCGACCCGATTGCGGTCGCTGGGGGCTGGGCTGGGATCAGCATGGTTGCGCGCAGGATCGATCGCGGGGCCCTGGGTGATCGGCCTCGTCATGTCGGGCGGTTCGATCGCCCCCGTATTTCTGGCCTTCGCTGCGGTCGCTGTCCTGACCGGCTGTGCGGTGCTGCGCTGGGCACCGGAGACCAGCGGCAAGTCTTTGGAAGAGCTCTCTCCCTGAGCGTCTCTGTCTCGCCGCTGGCGCCCTGACGCGCCGGCGGCCCTTTTCCCGTCACATCAGGGCACGCGCGCGAAGATTGCCGGTCCGTCGAGAGGATGTTCCATGGCCTACAGGTTCCTGGCATGCGCCCTTGCAGCGCTACCCTTTACATCTCCGTCTTGCGCCCATGCACAGATCGTCACAGTCCCGACCGATCGGCAGACGCGGGAGCAGACTATGCTCCCGCCGCCCGTAGTAACGACAATGGCATCGGCCAATTATCCCAAACCGCAGGTCCAGTTCCCACAAGTTCCCTTGCCCGAGGGCAAGTCTCTGACCGGACCTCTCGCCCCGCTCGGCCGATCGCTGGCCGACAAGGGCATCTATCTTCGGTTCCTGGCGGTCGACGAATTTGCCGGCAGCGTCAGCGGTGGACAGGAGCGCGGCGTCGGCAACTCCTATGCCCTGCCGTTCGGCACCGATCTAGACCTTGATCGGATGATCGGTCTCAAGGGCAGCTTCATCCATGTGTCGATGAATGTCTCGAAGGGCACGTCGCTCTCCGCAGATCATGCCGGTAATGCGATCAGCTTCCAGACACGTTACAAGGCCTTCCAGAATTTGCGGCTGGCCGCGCTCGCGGTCGAGCAGAATCTGTTCGACGGCAAGCTCAACATTTCAGGTGGGCGCGTGTCGCCGCTGACCTATTTCAACCAGTCCAACATCTATTGCACCTTCCAGAATAATTCGGTCTGCTTCAACCCGGCGGTCGTGCCGATCCAGGACCGGGCGCTCGGCTTCTTTCCCTATGGCACCTGGGGTGGCCGGATAAAGCTGGCGCCGGCCAAAGGTATCTATGTCCAGGCCGGGCTGTTCGAAGCCAATCCCTCGCTCAATCCAACCAACGGGTTCGACTGGTCGACCCAGGGATCGACCGGGCATCAGACCGCGGTGGAGCTGGGCTTCCAGTCTGCCTCGCCCAAGGCGCACTATCCCTGGCACCTGCGCATTGGCGGCTATCACAACACGTCGGATGTTGCGGATCCCTATCTCAACAGCGATCATCAACCTCGCCTTACCGCTGGGGGGACTCCGCTCCAGCATGATGGCCAGGCCGGCTGGTACGTCATGGGCGACGCTGTCACGGGCCACCTCCATGGCGACGTCAAACGGCCGGTGACGGTGTTTGGCGGAATGATCGGTTCGACGGAAAACTATGTCCCGTTCAAGGGACAGGCGATTGCCGGTGTCATCGTCACCGGCCCGCTTGCCGGACGCCCGCGCGATACGCTTGGCCTCGTAGGCAGCTATATCCGGATCGGCGACCGGCAGATCGATTATCTTCAGGCGTCCCGTATCGCAGCCGGCGGCACCGACCGCGTTCGCCGAGGAGAGGCGATCTTCGAACTCAACTATGGCATGGCGGTCGGCCGCAATGTGCGGATCAGCCCCAATATCCAATATGTCGTCAATCCCGACAATTTCCTGCAGCCGCGCGCCAGAAAACAATCAGGCGACATATTGGCCTTCGGCCTGCGCATCTCGGTCGATATCGCGGGTTTGCTGGGCATGCCTGCAATGAAATGACGCCCCTTCCCGGTCACTCAGTCGCGATTTTTCGTCTAACATTTCCTGTCGGTCTGCTTTTGCGTTGTTCTCGATCATATTGCTGATGGCCGGCATGTGGATTTTGAGCGTCAGGAAGGAGGAGAACGTCGATCGCCTTTCCATAACCAACTCTTCGACCAACAGCATTGCCAGCGCTCATCAATTGACTACATCTGTAGTCAATTGATGAGGAGGGGTTATGTTGCGTACCGTGATAGCCGCTGGCGCGTTGTGCATGCTGACGACAGTGGCGTCGGCCTCGCCCAAGATGAATGGCCAGTGGGTGTTGGTGGTCGATCGATGGGGAAATCCGGAGTATTCGACACTCAACCTGTCGATCCTGCAGGATGCGGTTTCCGGCGACTGGGACGGCGATCGTGTAGCAGGGACGATTGCTGGCAAGGCTTTGCATTTTTCGGTGACCGACAAGCGCGGAGCCGAATATGGGTTCGAGGCGCGTCTCGAAAAAGGCCGGCTGTCTGGTACCGCCAATTACCCTGATAATAATTTCCCGGATAGGCGGCAGACATTTGCCTTTTCCGCCAGACCAGTGCCCGAGCGTCCGACGGCTCAGCCGCGCGTGATAGAATATGCCCCGCAATCCTTTGCAAACAGCTTCTCGGCTGACCGCGATCCGGTCCTGACGATCTGGCCTGGCGATATCGTTCGAACCTCGACAATCGATTCCGGCGGCATTGATGCAAATGGCGTCACGCGCGCATTGTTCGGCAATCCGCAGACTGGCCCCTTCTTTGTTGCGGGAGCACAGCAAGGCGACACGCTCGCGATACACATCCGCAAGCTGACGCCCAATCGAGATTGGGCAGAGAGCCTCGACACGATCGTGACACGCGTACTGGGGGCGGGCTTGAGTGCAAAAGCGTCCGATCTTGGCCGGCCAGTGCGATGGCGCCTCGATCGGGAGAGCGGATTTGCAACGCTCGAGGAGCCTGGAGATCGATTGAAAGACTATCGCGTCCCATTGCGACCAATGCTCGGCGGCGTCGGCCTGGCGAGTGGCTTTGCTTCGCCTCCACTCTCGACAGGGGATACCGGTCGTGCAGGCGGCAACATGGACTTTCCCGAGGTGGTTGCGGGCAACACCGTCTTTTTGCCAGTACAGCAACCCGGCGCGTTGCTGTATCTGGGTGACGCACACGCGCTCCAAGGGGACGGCGAAACCTCCCAATATGCGCTCGAAACGTCGATGGACGGCGAATTCTCGGTCGAGATCATCAAGGGAAGCGCGATCATGATGCCAAGGGTCGAATCGCCAGATGCAATCATGGCATTGGGGCAGGCCGGCTCGCTCGACGAAGCCACGAGGGCCGCAACCACAGGTTTGATACAATGGCTGCAGCAGGATTATGGGTTGAGCCTGTCCGACGCGGCAAAGGTGTTGGGAAGCGCAGTGCGCTATTCAATCCCGAACCTCGCAGGCCGAAGTGTTGGCGTGGCTGCGCGCATCGACAAGGCGTTGCTTCCGGCTCGATAGCAACCAGCTGCAGGAACGGCTTCTTAGCGAGCCACGGCGCATAACCGCCGTCGCAGCTGTGGCCGTTCACGATCCACCTATGTTGAAGCCAAGATCGATCGGTCGGCGGCGCAGCGCGCATCGGCTGACAATGACAGCGCGCCCGCATTCTCCTTCTGCCACTGTCGATTGAAATGATTGACCTTGCGGATGAGGCACAGTGGTTCAGCCTTGGACGCATAGCAGTCGTTTCTGGGGGCGACCCACGCCGGACGCTCCGAGCCAAATTTTCGATCCCCAGCAGCGGACGTTCCGCTTTCCTGACAGCTCCCGACCAACTTCCCTCAGGCCGAGCGCTCATTTCTAGCGTGATGGTACCTTGGATAGGGTAATACGAACCGTGATAACGTCACCATCCGCCAGCTTTTCTGCTTTTCTCACGCTCGCCTTGATGGGCAGCATGTAGCCCTGGATGGCCTTGCTCGGAAAAACCGATGTGCGCCAATACGTTTTGCCGATGCCGGCCTCTACGTAGACCGATCCCCAAGCCGCTGATTGGCCCGACGATGCTACACGAATGGCTTCGGCGACCTCGCCGTCGATCGTTAGAAAATGCCACGACATCGATGAAGGCTGACCATCCTTGCCTTTCCCGCGCCACAACCAGATAGGGCCGACATGCTCCCAAGCTGTTTCGTCAGGTGAGACGTCTCCGCCTAGGGTCAGGACCCATTGATATA
>NZ_JBXGSI010000044.1:0-10950 GCF_056790315.1 Sphingobium sp. VMM | reverse complement strand
TCGATCCGGATCAAAAGCTAGTCTATTTGGCGTGGTATTTCGGTCGAGGATCGCAGAGTATCGTCTATGGGGACACTCAGTCGCGCTGCGAGAAGCTGGCTTGGCTGCTCAAGGATCTCGCGGCAGGCGAAGATGAAAGTCCGTTTGCCGCACAGCGGACGGAACTCTCGCGCTTTATCCAAGAGCATGTTCATCCCGACTTTTTATTGGCGCAAACCGTCCTCGCCGGCGTCGGGTTTCATTATGGCCATATTCCTAGCCTCGTTCGGCGGGCGATTGAAGTAGCTTTTGATGATCGCATTCTGGACTTCATTGTGTGTACCAACACCCTGTTGCAGGGCGTGAACTTGCCCGCCCGTAACATATTCATGCGTTGTCCGGAAAAAGGAGAGGAGCCGCTCGAAGCGGTCGATTTCTGGAACTTGGCCGGCCGCGCTGGCCGGCTCGGTAAGGAATTCGAGGGCAATGTTTTCCTGATCGATTATGCGGACTGGGAGAAGCAGCCGCTTGGTGCAGGCCCCGAAGGAGATATTCAGTCCGCCCTTCAGGAGCAGGTAATCCACAACAGCGATGCTCTGGTCAACTATATCGGAAATGCTGGGATCGAGTCCGGTAAAGACAAACTTCTGGAGAACGTCTTCTCGCGTCTTTTCAAGGATTTTCGGCTCGGCAGGCTGGAAGCAACGCTTGATCGCCTCGAGGCCACTCCCGCGATACGTTCCAACATCAAGGCCGGAATTGAAGAGGCCGCCCTCAAGATCCATGTCCCCGATATCACGCTTGGGGAGAACCCCACCATTTCGCCGCATCGCCAGCAGCGGCTCTACGCGAAACTCATTAAGGACGTACCTAAAAAGGGTGTCGATTATTACATGCCACCGCACCCGGCGGGTGACTGGAAAAAGGTCCAATCGAAGCTCATCAACGTGTATCGCCGGCTGCAGGTTGAGCTCGATGGTGAACGCAAAAGCAATGCATATATCCGTTGGGCAACTCTGTCGTTGCAGTGGATGCGAGGACAGGGACTTCCCGATCTTATACAGTTCGCAATTGACCAAGATGAACGGCGCGTGGCTGAAGGTCAGGAAGCCGGCCGTCGCGTCCGGCCACGTGGTCGTCCTTCTATCATTCGTGACATTCTTAAGGACGTTGAGCGCGAACTACGCTTCAAGTTTGTTAAGCAGATGGGATGCTATAATTCGGTCCTTCGTCAGGTGTTGGTGGAAATCGGCGAGCATCGCGCAGCGACGCACATCCCCGCAATCCCGCTGTTTCTCGAGGTCGGCGCGTCGTCTGAGACCATGCTCAGCCTGATCGACCTCGGCCTATCGCGCATCTCCGCTCGTTTGCTGCAGCAGCGCGCAGCGATCTACACGATGAACCGGGAGACTACACTCGCCTGGCTACGACGTCAGGACTTCAGTGCAATCGATCTGCCGCCTATTGTGCTGCGGGAAATCGCGCCTCTGCTGGTTTGATCCGGGATGGTCGGTAGGACTTTAGCGGCGGTCTATCTCGCTGGAACAGTATGAAGCACGCATTCATTCACAGGATCCGATCGATCTAACATTTTTACTACAAACAGCTTCTGACCGTAAGAATGAGTAGTCAACCCAATCTGCCTGTCCTAAGGTTCTGCAGATGGATCAGTTGCCTACAAGGACCGAGGTTTTCGAGAGTTACTGGCGGTTCGCCGCCGAACGGCTCGCAATCTATTATCGCCGACTCGTAGACCCGATTGGCCCTTGGACCGCGGATCCGGTGCTATCTAGCCATCGGTTCACAAACACCTATCGAGCCGCAGACCGAGTTAGTCAGTATCTCATTCGTGAAATTCAGTATCGTGAAGATCGGTCGCAGGCGCCGGCGGAAGTCTTTTTTCGCACGATGCTGTTCAAGATCTTCAACCGGATTGAGACGTGGGAGAAGCTGGAGCGAGCACTCGGCCCTATTAGCTGGCAGAGCGCGAATCTGGAGGTGATCAGCGAGACGCTCAATCAGATCATCAATGCCGGCCAGCGTATCTACTCCGCAGCTTACATCATGCCCTCGCCACCGCTCGGCCATGTGCGAAAGCACGCGAACCATCTCGCCTTGCTAAAGTCGATGATGGATGACGGACTGCCTGGAAGGCTCACTGCTGCGGTGAGTCTTGAGGCTGCGTATAAAATGATCTTGAGCTATCCCGGATTGGGTCCATTTCTGGCTTTCCAGTATGTGATTGACCTCAATTATTCCACGCTCCTCGAATTCGACGAAGACGAATTTGTTGTCGCCGGACCTGGCGCCCTGGATGGCATATCCAAATGTTTCCGTAACGCCGACGCTGCGAATCCCGACATTATCATCCGCCTGATGGTCGAACGACAGGACGAAGAATTCGCTGCTTTGGGGCTTGATTTCAGCGGGTTGTTCGGTCGGCGCTTGAAGCCAATTGATTGCCAGAACTTATTCTGTGAAATCTCGAAATATGCGCGCGCCGTGCATCCCCATGTTCGCGGGATCTCCGGCCGGACGCGCATTAAGCAGCGTTACGATGCTAACAATGCCCAGCCGACAACCAAACCTTTTTTCCCACCTAAATGGCGGCTCGCAATGGCAGCACCAGAGATACCGTGGGCGGTCGCACCGAGAACGATCAAGCAGCTTTCGCTTATTTAACGCGTTATTCGTCCGACACGGCAATTGCAGTACAGTAAAGGCGCTCATTCTCCTCTCTGATCTTGATCTTAAAGGTCACAACCCTTCGGTCCCAAATTATTTCTTGAAATACGCCCGAAGCCTTAACGCTGACCATCCCATCATCGAATTCTTTGACCGAAAAGAGCGCCAAAAATTCGGGTGTCACCTTAACTCCTAGCGCATCGGCGATGGCAAGTTTTGCGACAGATTCGCGCGATTTTACGTTCTGATCACGCAATTGCGTATCGCCTACTTCTCGACTTTGCGGCACAGTCAGGAGTGCTGAGCCCAAACCAATATCTTTACCCGCAACGGTTACGCCAACTTCTGGCCGAAATTTAATGCTACGTGCGTCAAGATCGATGATGATTGTGCCCTGCTTCTCCCTCCGTATCTGACGGAAGATATCGTATCCTTGGACAATTGCTTCGATCCACTCCCAAGTCTGGTTCTTCTCGACTTCTAAGCCTTCAACAAGATCTTTAATAAAATCAACGAAACGATTCGATATTTCAGAATCATTTAAAAACAGACGAAGTTGTTCTGGTCCGTAACCGGGCGTTCGTTGCTTAGCCTGACGCAGCCCCTCCGAATGGATAGCCTTGATGAGAGCTTCCTCGACGATTGCTGCGCGGGCTCCGTCCTGGATCTCATCAATTGTAGGATTGGATTTCCTTTTACGGCGCATCAGGCTGCGAAACACAGGAGACCAACCGAGCATCGCAATGTTCGCAAGATGCATAACATCGTGAAAACGGTATCCGTCATCCACTGACGCATTGTCTGTAAGATCGTCGCCGAGCCGCTTGCCATCCCAGTACATGCGGGCCCGTCCGCTGCCAATCGATACGACCGCGACCTCGAAACGGCGAGGAAACTGCTCATTCTCCGGATAGCCAATATCGTGCAGCGGCGTAGGTGCGCTCTTATTGTAACGCTGAGCGTTCTTCCTCATATTCTCTCGTGCCACATCGCTCAGCGAGACCCGATAGGTGCTAGCGAGCGCTGCGACATGCCAAGCGATGCCGGCAAGTATGTCATTGACGGGGCGATCTGCGACGGCGCGGTTAATACCAAGCTCAACCTCAGGAAGCATCTGTCGGAATAGTTCGGCACTGAGTTGTGACAGGACAGCAAGGCAGACCTCGACTAAGGTGCGGTCATGAGTACGAGCTGTCAGGAAAGCTAACTCTTGATAGTCCTTGAATTGCATTGTTCGTGTACGAGTTGGGAAGCTCTCGGCCGCCTTTAGAAATTCCGCTCGCTTGTCGGGATCCAGTACGTGCCGAATTCGTCGAGCGTGATCGTCGTTGCCACCAATCTCTCGCTTGAGGCTGATGATATCGTGAAGGAAGATATTTACCAACTTGGGAGCGTTAGCAATGCGCGCCAGCGCAAAGCAATACCAGACGACGTCACCCAGCTCCTCCACGATCTCCTCGTTGGCGACGTTCCAATCTTCTGGTTTTTCGTCCGCTAGCAATCGCTTCTTGATCGCCGCAATGACCGAGCCAATTTCCGCAGCCAGGCCGAAAATGGCGATCTCGAAGCGCTCTTTCTGCGACTTGCCGACGGTTTTGTCGGTGCTCTGGACAAACAGGTCGTATTCCGAAACGAGCATAAGACCCTCCACGGGCGTCCAAATAAACGTGATTTAGTTCTCCAAGCCGCCTCGACGATCAGGGCCACGCCTCAGGCCAACCTTGGCGATTACGTGGAAGGTCAGCGAACCACGCCTCTACGGCCTCAATCATGTTAGCCGTGAAACTATTCCGGTAGTTGCGGTTCGACGGGTAGAGGTCATCGCCGCCTAAATTACGCAGAGCCTCCGGAATAGGGATTGCGGATTTGCCGAAATAGACAAAATCCTTACTCCACAGCACATTATCCGAACTTGTGTCGCGATCGAGATTCAGTAGGTTGGTGCCGCCATCAGGGAAAGTGTGATGCGACCATTCTTGGATCCACGCCCCGTCCCAAGCGCGATGGTAGACATTATCGCCGTACGCCCGGCTCATGCTGCCGCCGTAGAAGGGGCGCTTAGCAAGGAATTGTGGATCATCCCAATATTGCTGGAAAGTGCATTTTCCAGTGATGCGCGCAACAAAGATAGCCCGTCCGACCATATTGTTTTCCGCGCTACCGCATCCGACGACGAGATCCCCCGGTTCAGATCCCCTTCTGATCCCCGGTTTGCATGTCGCTAGCGTCAGGCACCCATGAAAGGGATTAGGCGCGAATCCATAATCGCGCGTGATCTTATAGGAATAGAGCCGCATCTGAGTGTTACTGGCACTTGATGTGATCTGTTTTCCTAGGGCTCGCGGGTGATCCATCAGGATTCTTGAATGAGGGATCTCCTTGAATCGCGTTAACTAGCCCGTTGCCACAATCGCGAACGACCCCTGCCGCGTCTGCATCAAAAGACGGAGGCAACGTGTCGCGCCCGCCCACCATCACCGCAATAAAAGGTATGCCGAGTTCGCTCGCATAGCTGCCACCTGCGCCAAGGCACCCGTCATCGGCGGCGTCTTCAGGTAATAGAAACACGCAAAGGTCGGCACCATTGACACAGTCCTTGAGGCTCTCAGGCAAAACAGGCTCCCCCACCTCCGCCGCGATCACATCGTCAAGATTTGCAAGAATTTCGCTGACATCATAGCCCTCTGCTTCCAGGCGAGCACGTGCCTCAGCTATGAGGGCGGCAGTCGATGCAACATAAACCAGACAAGCTTTTTTCATCATCGTCGTACGCCGCCCCTGTTCGGAGGATGTCATTACTCCATCGTAACGCTTATACAAATACGTTCGCACCAATCAAAGAACTTTAATGCGATCATTATATCTATTATTATCAACAGGTTGTAGAAAGAAGCTGACACCTCTTGATGATGAAAGCCCTGCTTGGGTGCCCGAATTAGTCATCGTGCTATGGGTTTATAGTGGCGCAGCTTGTTCCTGAGATGTTGGCATCCACAAAGACCAATTTTGCTTTTTGTTTGAGCAGGAGGCAGTATAGTATCTGTCGCATTAAAATGAAGCGGCATGCGTAAGCCTGTTCAGGATCACAAGCGTCCACTGTGGCGGGCTTGTTACACTGAGCTTACGCGTTACCGATTTAGCCAAGATCGGCCCGGCCCGACCGCGCAAGGGCAAAGTGACGTATCTTCTAGGCCAGTGTCAAAGTGCGGATTGCGCCCTTCAGGAGGGATTAGCGATGAAAATGCATTTAACCTTGCCCACGAAATCTCTGCTTACATAGGGCGGCGCCAAAGCGGCAGCGGACTTTCGTATATCAGTATCTGGGGATGTCGAGGGTGATCTCCCGTGAGATGCTTTAGGCAATGCAGTGGCTTGCCAGCCGTTTCAAGAATATCGGCTACCTGGCGCCATCTATGGCGTAAGTCGAACGGGAGTTTACTTGGCGCACCCCACGCAACGATGATTATATCCGCCTCTGCCGCAATCCGTAAAAGATGTTCATCGTTATCAGGTCCGATTGGATCATTTACCTTTGCAAGATCCGAAATATCTTTTGATCTAAATGCAAACATGTTTCCGATGATCGCGCGCCCGATATTAAAATTAGCGCATACGTTTTGCACCATCAAAATCGTTTGATCATCGGTGTCCTCCGTAGCGGTTGATGGATTGACCATGACAAAGGCCGCCGTTGGGCCATCTCCTAGAAGCCGCTCAAGGCGATAGCGATAAGTCCAACAAGATGAATAAATCGCTGGGCCGGGATTCTTTGTCGTCCACGAGCGTTGGTTCATTCCATCATTCTCACATATGTTGACCCGCTTCTGTTAGCTCGTGATGGTCTTTAGGTATAGGCATGACTGATCGAAGCGTCGTGCAAGCGCCTTACCCAAGGTCTCCTTGTCCAAGCTCACCCCAAGGCAGTCGATCGAGTGACTTAGTCTCCAGCACGACCTGCGTATCAATGACGAGTACCCGATCGTAGGCTGAGATGTGGAGGATGCGGGACATGATTCTGTCATGCCGGCGGCAGAGCGAAGCGGCAATGAGGCTGTGCTCAAGTTTTCTCGAGCGAGTTGGGTCGGCCGAAGCGACGGGCCCCTTGGGCAACTTTTCCAGTCAACGGATCGACTTCTTCGCCAAGATTGTTACGCCAATGGATATTCTTGAGGCTCGGCATGATGTCGACCTCGAGCCCGTTTAGGAACCGGCCCCCATTAACGTACATGCCGATCTGCACAGGAGCACCCTTGGTGTACAGCGCCGCGAGCTGTGGAGGGCCTCCTGAGAGGGGATCGTCGCTTGACCTGATGGCGTCGCAGAACGAGCCCAGAATCGCTCTGCTGCGCCCCACTGCTTCTGAATCTTGCCAGAGGTTGTGATGAGCCTTAGCCGCAGCTGCGCCGGACCCAAATGTGCTGATTATATTGGTGGTTGACGGAACCGATACCTCGCAGGAGGTACACCTTCGGCTCTTGGCATCAAAAACGATGTTCCAAGCGCGGAACGAGGTGTCCGGCCAAGTATACTCGCGGAACAAGTGATGAATAGTGAAGCCAGCGGTCGGCGTTGAAATGGCGCTCGCAATACCCCGTTCGACAGCTCTCAACACTACGTTATGACGGTCTGACGCCGACGCTGATGGGTCGAAAAGTATGCCGGCATCTATGGCGCTGACAATTTGCCCAAGGAGCAGGGACGGAAGCACCACATCACCGCAAAATCCAAAGAGATGGGGCTCTGTGACAGGTGCAAACACTTTGCGCCCAGCTTCCCATCGGCGATCTGCCGATCCCCAGGTGATCCGGCTGTCCGACGCAACATAGACCACACGCGGTAAATGCGACGCATTGCCCGTGTCCGAGTACGAGATCCAAGACAGAAGCGTAGTCATCAGTCATTTTGCCGTTCGCATAGGAGAATCGGTCGGGGTGACCAGATCCAACGGCCGATAGATTAGCGGCGCTTTCGTGGGTGCGACAGTAAGTGCAGCAGGATTCTCAACAGTGGTCAGTCGACAAACGGCCACTCCTGAAGGTCGAAGCAAGAAAAATGGACTGTCTGCTGCTGGATAGCGAAAATCGGTCGCTGAACGGCCATTTTGGGTCGACCGCGGAATCAGGGCTGGCCCGCTATCGCTATAGCTGAAAGGTCCGCAGTGGTGGCGTCGATAGGCACACCAGCCTCCTTCCGTTCGGAGTATCGGTCAACGAGCTGCGACGCATGCGGCCGCATCAGCACGGTGAAGCGGACCAGTTCCTCCATCACATCGACGATGCGCTCGTAGTAGCTCGATGCCCGCATCCGGCCGTCTTCGTCGAACTCCTTGTAGGCCATCGCCACTGACGACTGATTAGGGATTGTGAACATCCGCATCCAGCGGCCCAGCAAGCGCAGCGAATTGACGGCATTGAACGATTGCGAACCGCCGGACATCTGCATGACCGCAAGCGTTCTTCCCTGCGTCGGCCGCATCCCGCGGATCTGGAGCGGCAGATGATCGATCTGGGTTTTCATGATGCCGCTGATCTGACCGTGCCGCTCCGGGCTGCACCAGACCATGCCTTCCGACCACAGCGCATGCTCACGCAGCTCGTGCACCGCCGGGTGATCGTCTCCCGCCACCTGATCGGGCAGCGGCAGATCGCTGGGATCGAAGATCCGCGTCTCGGCGCCAAAGAACTCTAGCAGGCGCGCCGCCTCTTCCACCGCGAGGCGCGAAAACGAGCGTTCCCGCAGAGAGCCGTAGAGCAGCAGAATACGCGGAGGCGGTTGATCCGGGCCAAGGCCAGCGGCAGGACGAGCCAACGCGAAGGCCTTGTCCAGAGCAGGAAGATGATCGGGGGCTGCGAGTTCGCGCAGTCTCATGCGGAAATACCTTTCTCGTACCAGGGACGGGTCCGCTTCACCAAGGCGACGATCGATAGCATCACCGGCACTTCGACCAGCACGCCCACGACCGTTGCCAGCGCGGCGCCGGAACTGAGGCCAAAGAGGCTAATCGCGGCGGCCACAGCCAGTTCAAAGAAATTGGAGGCGCCGATCAGCGCCGACGGGCCGGCGACGCACCATGCCACACCGAAGCGGCGGCTGAGCCAATAGGCGATGCCGGCGTTGAGATAGACCTGAAACAGGATCGGCACGGCAATCAGCGCAATCACCAGCGGTTGCCGGAAGATCTGCTCGCCCTGAAAGCCGAACAGTAGCACCAGTGTCAGCAGCAGGCTGGCAAGGCTGATCGGGCCGGTGGCGGACAAGAAATGCTGGAGCCGCTTCTCGCCCCCGCGAAGTAGGACTCGGCGGAGCAGTTGCGAGATGACCACTGGGACGACGATGTAGAGTCCCACCGACAGCGCCAACGTGCTCCACGGCACGGTAATCGATGCCACGCCCAGCAGCAGTCCTACGAGCGGCGCGAAGGCAAAGGCCATGATCAGGTCGTTCAGTGCCACCTGGCTCAAGGTGTAGTTCGGCTCACCATCGACGAGGCTGGACCAGACGAAGACCATCGCCGTGCAAGGCGCTGCAGCCAGCAGGATTAGCCCGGCAATGTAGGACGACGATACGCCTTCAGGCAGCATCGGCGCGAACAGGTGGCCCAGGAAGAAGGTGCCGAGCAATGCCATGGAGAATGGCTTGATCGCCCAGTTCACTACGATGGTAATGCCGATACCACGCCAGTGCTGCCGAAGGCTATGGAAGGCGCCGAAATCGACCCGTAGCAGCATCGGGATGATCATGAGCCAGATCAGGCCCGCCACCACGAGGTTGACGTTGGCGATCTCCAGCGCTGCGATCGCCTCGAAGGCGCCGGGAAGCAAATGGCCGAGACCGATCCCGACTACGATGCACAGGGCCACCCACAGCGAGAGATAGCGTTCGAACAGCGACATGATCGTCAGTCCTTCCCGGAAGCGATAGGCGCGGTCGCCGTGCCGCCGCCCAAGGCGATCTGCATGTAAACTGTGTCGAGCCAGCGGCCGGCCTTCCAGCCCATGCCGGTCAGGCAGCCGACCTGCTCAAAGCCGCAAGAGCCGTGTAGTGCGACCGAGGCCGGTTCGCCGCCACCGATGACAGCGACCATCTGCCGGAAGCCATAGGCATCGGCGGCCTCCAGCAAGGCCTTGAGCAACAGCTTGCCGATGCCGCCACCGCGCCGGTCGTGCGCTACGTAGATGCTGTTCTCGCAAGCATAGGCGTAGGCCGGTCTGTCCCGGAACTGCGTGGCGTAGGCATAGCCCACCACCTCAGATCCATCGCAGGCAACCAGGAATGGCCAACTACGTCCGGTCACCGTCAAGATCTTCTCGACGGTCTCGTCCCCGGTCGGTGGCACAACTTCGTAGGTCGCGGTGCCATTCAGGACGTGATGCGCATAGATTGCGGCGATAGCTTCCGCGTCGTCGACATTCACCCTACGAACCGAAAGGCTCATCGCCGGGTCGCTTCCACGACTTCCCCGTTTTCCTTGACGAATGTGCTGCGCTGGTGAGCTGGCAGCAGGTCCAGCACTGCTTCGGAAGGCCGGCAGAGCTTCACGCCCAGTGGCGACACGACCAGAGGCCGGTTGATGAGGATAGGATGCTCCATCATCGCGTCGACGAGGGCCTCGTCCGTCAAGGTCTCGTCGCGGAGGCCCAGTTCGGCATAAGGCGTCCCCTTCTCGCGCAGCAGAGCGCGCGGGGTGATGCCGGCGCGGTCGATGAGTTCCAGGAGCAGCGCGCGGCTCGGCGGCGTCTTCAGGTACTCGATAACATGAGGTTCGATGCCGGCATTGCGGATCATGGCCAGGGCATTTCGAGAGGTCCCGCAAAGCGGATTATGGTAGATCACGATATCGGTCATTGTTGCCTCTTCAGCAGCAGGTAAGTTCGGCCAGAAGCGGCTCACACAGTTCGGCGCGCCCTTGGCAGCAATCCTTTGCCAGATAGATCATCAGTCCGCGTAGCGCATCGAGGTTGGCTCGCTGGATCTGTTGGCGACCTCGCTTCTCGGACAGGACCAGCCCTGCCTTCGCCATCACGGCCAGATGGGTCGAAAACGTGCTCTGGGTCAGCCCCGATGCCTCTACCAGTTCGCCGGTCGACAGCCCTTCGGGCTCATGCCGGATTAGCAGGCGGAACGCATCGAGCCGCGTCGGATGGCCGAGAGCGGAAAGGATCGAGAGTGCCTCATCGGTTGCCATGCATCGGAATTATCCGATGCGATATGGCCCGTCAACCAGATATCGGATATTCCCGATGCTTTATTCGTCAGTCAGGCTTGAGGGCAGCTTGGGACCAATTG
>NZ_JBXGSI010000043.1:0-11017 GCF_056790315.1 Sphingobium sp. VMM | reverse complement strand
CCAATCGCTGTCGCAGGATCTCCAGCGGCATCTCGGACGCTCGCTAGGCCGCGGCCTTGGGCTCTAGGCTCCAATCATGACCCAAACAGCCCCCCTCGAAGATGATCCCGCGGTAGCTTTTGACGCTGTGCGCCGGGAACTGAGCCTGCTCCGTCACGCACTTGAAGGCCTCACCGCCGCGCGAGAGAAGATACCCGATTACAGCGCGACGTTGGCGCAGATCAACAAATCGCTCGGCGTGCATGCGCACAGGCTCGACATGATCCAGAGCCGTCCGGCCATGGAGATGACGCCAGAAGCGCTGGTGGAGCGGATCATCGCATCTGCGCAAACGGCAAGGGCGGAAGACCGAACGATGCTGCGTCAAGCGCAGGACCGGCTTTCGAACTTGGCTTGGCACATGGACGCGATAATAGCGCGCGGACGCGGTGCGGCCGAGCAGGAGCGTCAGGTGATATGGTTTGGCCTTGGCGGGATCCTGCTGGGTATTCTGCTTTGGTCGATCCTGCCCGGTGCCATAGCCCGGTCGTTACCGGTGAGTTGGCATGTGCCCGAATGGATGGCGTCTCGCATGATGGGCATGGAGCAGAAGGAAGCCGGCCGGCGGATGATTATTACGGCGTCGAAAGATGAGGCGCGGCGATAGGGGTATGGTCGTCGCCTCGCCTGATTTAAGTGCCCATTGCCGACATTGCGGAGGTGGCTTCCTCTTTAGTAAAGCAGCCGCCGAAACTGCGCGTGATATGCAAACTGGGAACTACTATCGATCCCACTCGCTGGTATCCGGTAAGGAGATATTTATGGCTTCGAACCCGGAAATTCCGCCACCTGACACTATCGACCCGCAGTCGCCTGCGGAGATACCAGGTGAAGCACCCCCCGCCGAAACGCCTTTCGAACAACCCGCAGAGATCGTGCCAGACACTCCTAATGTGGATGAACCAGATCGAGCCCCTTCGGAACTGCCGACGCCGCCCGTTTAGCGGGCGTCAGCCGTCGATTTGCGCGGCATAGCGCGTCGGAAATGCGCCCATCCTCGCCGTTCGCCGGCTCCTTTGGATTTCCCGGAAGCGGTCATTCGACCGGGAATAAACGGTCCATCTGGCAACGCAAAAAGAGGACGGTCGGCCGCCGACCATTAGCAGAAGCTCATGCGGGCTATACAGATGCGGGTGAAACAGACTCTTCTGGTTCGTTCAACTATGATAAGGTGCATTATCACCCGGTTCTAGTCGCAAGCATCCCGTGACAGAGAGACTCGAGCGCTCCCGCTTGCTGACGGGGAGTTTATCATGATTACCGATTTTAACGACAAGGTCGGACCTGCCGAATGGGCAGACTATGTCGTCCGTGCTGCTGCCGGAATAGCCTATGCCGGATCGATCTTCGGCTATGAGAAAATCGTCGCTGCGCGGATTTGGCTAACGGAACGCCGCGAGCGTCCGCTGGCAGGTGCTGTGGGCCATAAGCTTGACGATCAGCCTTGGTGGAGCCAGGACAGGAAAAGCGAGCTCGCTACTGCTCTCGACGAATGGGAGAACGAGGGGGGCGGCATTTCAAGGTAATCAATGCTGTAGCGCCTGCAACAGCGGAATGGTGTTACTTGGTAGAATGCACATGTTGTTTGCAGGCGCTTGGCGCGGCCTTAATCGATGTCGGCCTGCCGCGCTATCGCTGACTCAATCGCCCTGATGAATTGATCACCATATTGTTGCGTGGACGTATAGTCCTGTTCATGCTCCCCGACATTATGGCCCTGCCCAAACGTCTGCTTGAGGCGGGTCAGAATGTTCGGCTGTTCTTCGGCAATGTGACGAATTAAGGCTCGTAATATGCGTTCATGAGCGAGAACCCGGCGTTCCAGATCAGTGTTCTCAATAGCCATGGCGGAGACATTCCCTTGATCCGGCCCTGGTGGGGGCGCTTGTTGACGCGGTCCTCTGCTGAACCACGTATTTTAGAACAGGCTGCTGCCGCGAGCTTTCGGTCGTCGGCCATATGCACTTCTTCAGCTGCTGACCGAAATGCGCTGAAGCGCCCACATCTTCCTTACGAATCGAACATACTCTACCTCCGTTTAATGGAGAGTGCGATGTCGAAGGGGTTTTCGCTCACGGGGCCACCAAATCGTCGAAAGCCCTGTTGATTCGACGTATATCGCCATGTGTGAGAAGCTCGCCGCATGCCACCTAATCACGTGCATTGCTGAAAAGAAATTCAAGAGTCCGCAAACGTCTTTGGGTTCTGTTGGGTACCCATTCTAATCGAGACTGGGCATTGATCATCATAACTGCGAGTTCGAGTTTACTTCTTATCCGGCCTATCTCTACTTTACATTTATTTCCCATTTTCCATATCATAATAAGCTCTAACTATACATGAAGATGAGAATGGCGGCTGCAGTGAGGATAAGTAATGTGTTCATAATGACTGCACGGGCCAAGGTGTCATCCCGGAAAAGATCGGCATTGAACCGGAATTTTCTCGTTCTTCGTGGCAAATTGAATGTTGTCAAAGCGCCGGAAGGACTGCCGGCTTCGCTCTGCCCTCTGTCGATAGCGGCATTCACGCTGTTCTCATCCGGCGCTGATAGAAAACCAGTCTGAAACGCTCGTTCCCGCGCCGCCCCAAGTGCGAGCCCGAGCCGCTCGGCCCGATCATGCAGAACGGTTTGCCGTAGTGGTAATGGGAACGGTATGTTTGGTGAGGTGAACATATCACTCTCCTCTTCAGGCGGGAGCGCGATTGTCTCTCAGTCACGGCGGCCATGGACAGAGTCGAAGCCGGGATGCACCACTATAACACATCTTCCATCGCCATCCTAAAGCCGTTTTCGTGAACGGACGAACTCCAAAATAGTGCGCCCCATTGGCGACCTCCGTGTTTGCCGATCCTCTTACCGGAGCGAGTATCCGGTTCACGCTTCCAGCAGCGCAAGCAGGCAGAATGCCACCCACCTGTCGCCGTATCTAGCCTCCCGTCAATCGCTCTACGCCGAAAATTAAGCCGATAGTCCGGTTCGGGATTGACAAGCCGCCCGGCGGGAGGCGACCAACTGCGGCACCCAAAGAAAGAGAACGCAGACGCAAACGATCGAGCGCAAGATCAGGTTGCATCAAGCGAGCGCACAGCCAATGATCCCGTGGCGCAAATGAACGATGGCCTAACAGACCCCGAATTCATCCGGTTCCTGCGCGAGGAACTGGGCGGAGATGTCTCACCTGCATGTCGGCCCTATCTAGTTGTGGCGCGGGGAAGGCAAGAATGGCCAGCCCTCATCGATGTCGTGGCATTTTCTGACGATCGATGGCGAGGTCGCCGAAGCCATCCGTGTGGCATCGTCTGGCCAATCAGCGGCTTGGGGATCGGTCTACGTAGAGGCTGGCATCGGCAAAACGTGTTGGCGCACATCGCTCTTTCCGAGCAAGGCGCGCCAAGGCTACATGCTGCCCATCAAGGCGAGCGTGAAAAAAGCAGAAAAGCTGGTCGAAGGCGACGTGATCACGGTACGCATTACCCTATCCAAGGGAGCATCACGCTAGAAATGAGCGCTCGGCCTGAGGGAACTTGGTCCGCGCAGTGCTGATCAGCGTGGTGACAACTTCTCCAGACGGCTCCATCTTGGCGCTTCGCTGCTCGACAGTCGGCTACAATGGGTCACCTGCGGACCATCGACCAGAATAATTCCGGCGCCCTCCATGGTGTAACCATAGCTTTATCCAGATATTATCGCCTATTTCCATAGGGGATTATAAAGAATCTGGCTGAGGATGATCCGGATTTTGCGCTTTAACAAAATGACGCTCCAGAAAATAATTGTACGATTTAAGGAGAGGAATGCCGCCGGATGTGCTATGAGATGCCATCGCGCGAAATTTGCTTGCAGGCATTCGCCGTGACAGAGAGACTATTGCGCTCCCGCTTGCCCAGTCGGAGCATTTCTCATGGAAGATCTCAATTATTTGCTGAAGCGCGAGCAGGAAGAAATCATGCGCGCCAAGGCATCAATCTGTTTTGCGGCAAGGGCGGCGCATGAGGGGCTGGCGCAAGGCTATGCCAAGCGTATCCGCGACCACCGGCTACCTTATCGCTCACGCGTGACAGACGGGCGATCTGCTTTTGACCCAGCTCCTTACGGTGGCGGGGGAACGCGATCATGACGGATAGGGTGATGACCAGGAGGGCCATGAGGTCGCCTGCGCATGTCATACATTGGTCCACACCATGACTGGGATCGCGAAGGGAAATCAGATCTGCCTGAAACCTGGAACGCTTGCGGAACTGGACCATGTGGCGACGGCGACATGTCCCGAGCTCAGGTTGCGGCATGAAGAACTCGCACGGGCCTATGCAAAGATCTTCAATGCTCGCGAGCGAGAGAAGCACACGAGAAGGCGTCGGAATGCTCCAACATGTCCGGCGCGCTCATATCTATAGATGGGAAATATATTATGGCAAAAAGCCAGAAGAAATCTAACCGTGAAATCCGCAAACCCAAAGCGGAAAAGCCCAAAAAGAACAACGTTTCCAATCCATCATCCAAGCCAGGCGCGGTGGGGGTTGCGACGCTCAAGGGCTGATCTGATCCGTCCGGCTCAGATAATATTCTCGCGGATAAGACGGCAGGCAAGACAAGTCAGCGGATAACGCCGCATAATCTAACATTAAGCTACAAGATTTACGTCAATCAGCCAGGAATGATCCATGCCATAGGAGGCTCGGCTCGACCTGGCACGCACATCAAGCGGCGACCGATGATAGGCGATATGGAGGCCGGCAAGCCTGCCTCGGCCAGTTGAGATGAACCGAATTCGTTCATGCAACCCGTATAGCCTGTTGACGCTTGTCGTCCTGCAGCCTGCCGCCAGTCGGGGACCGGAGGGCTTTACTTCTTTGAGAGGAATGCCCGCATGAAGATCGCACAGATCGCCCCTTTGGCCGAAAGCGTCCCGCCCAAGCTTTATGGCGGCACCGAGCGTATCGTGTCCTACCTCACCGAGGAACTGGTCCGTCAGGGGCATGCGGTGACCCTGTTCGCCAGTGGAGATTCGCAAACCGGCGCTGAACTCGTGCCGGTCACGGACATGGCGCTGCGCCTCGATCCAGCCGTGGTCGATACTATTCCCTATCATATGATGATGCTGGAACAGGTTCGGCGTCGCGCCGATGAGTTTGATGCGCTGCACTTCCATATCGATGTGCTGCATCTGCCCATGGTCCAGGACTTTATAGGCCGCACGGTCACGATCCTGCACGGCCGACTGGACCTGCCGGATCTGCCGCCCTTCTATCGCACCTTTCCCCGGCACAGCCTGGTGTCGATTTCCGACCATCAGCGCTTGCCAATGCCGCCGGTCAACTGGGGAGGCACCATCTATCACGGCCTGCCGGCCGGAAATTTGGCGCCGCGCCTCGGTAGGGGGGAGGATTATCTCGCGTTCCTGGGGCGGATATCACCGGAAAAGCGACCGGATCGGGCAATCCGGATCGCGGAGCGTTCTGGCCTGAAGCTCAAGATCGCAGCCAAGATCGACACCGTCGATCGCGTCTATTGGGAACAGGAGATTGCGCCGCTTGTCGATCGCTATCCCAATGTCGAGTTCATCGGCGAGATCAACGAGCAGCAGAAGGTTCACTTCTTAGGTCAGCCCCACGTTGACGAAGTTCAGGATGATGGGGAAAGATGCCGACGTCCAGCTTCCCTGCGTCGCCGCCCATTTCATGCTAAGCGCCCATGGATCTGGATCGCCGGCGGGACAGGAATCCTGACGATAGCTGTCCTTCTGCTTGCAAACCGTATGTCAAGCTGATGACGGCTTTGCTGCCTTTTATCCCTGCAGTGCTGGGGATGTCCCTGTTGGCGTTGTCGATGCCCAAGCATTATCACGATCAGGTTGGAAAGCAGCCGTCTGGCGTCACACCACTGGCTTTCCGGATAGCTGGATGGCTTCTTACCGTCATTTCCCTCGCGTCAGCGATCGCGATCCAGGGGCGCGCGATAGGCCCGATCCTTTGGCTAGGACTTCTCACTGTAGCGGCACAGGTTGTCGCGCTGATTCTCACTTGCCGGGTCAGGTGGCGGCAGATTTGATACCGGATGACTAGCGGTCGCTGCTGCGAGCTGCCCAGCAGCCATGCGCCCATCGAAGCCGTTCTATCGGGAAAATGGTGCGCCCATGAGCGGCCAGTCCGCTTACCACCGGGGCTGGGACTTTGCTGCCTTTTGCGAGAGATGGATCGAAGGCAGAATTGGTAGAGAGCCGTCATACGGCGTTTGCCCTGCTGGCATCGTATAGCGGGACTTCTCGATGGAAAACCCGGGACACTTCTCACCGGGGCACTTCTCAGTGGAAATCAACAGACATCGGCCTCGTCTCCTTTGCCATGCTCTCGGGCGGCAAGGGCGCGCATGTCGTGGTGCCGCTGACGCCTGGGCACGACTGGGATACCCACAAGGATTTCGCCTCCCGCTTCGCCCAGGCGCTCAGCACGGCAGAGCCCGACCGCTTCGTTGCGACCATGAGCAAGGCGAAACGCAAGGACCGCATCTTCATCGACTGGCTGCGTAACCAGCGCGGCAGCACGGCGATCCTGCCCTATTCTGCGCGCGCTCGGCCGGGTGCCCCGGTCGCGGTCCCGATCGACTGGGACGAGCTTGCCGACATGAAGGACGCGCATCCCTTTGATATCGACGATGCTGTTATCCTCTTGAAGAGGGCGAAAGGCTTGAAGGGGTGGGGTTTCGCGGTACAGGGCCTCCCGGAAATATGATAGCGGTGGCTGCGAATGGCCAGTGGCGCCGCCTTCTACCTTGGCGGCGCCGCCCAAATCTTCGCGCGCTACTCAAAACAGTTTTCGCAGCAGCCCGGCGTTGGTCTTGCCAAGTTCGATGATGGCATCGCCGCGGCCGCTCATGATCGCCTTGGCCATATAGAGGGTGAAGCCCTTCATCTGTTCAAGCGTGACCTTGGGCGGGAGCGACAGTTCGGTTCGCGCGGTCACGGCATCCAGCAAGGCCGGGCCGGGATGGGACAGGACGTCCCGCATCGCGCTGTCGAGACCGCCGGGATCGCTCACCCTTACGCCATGGATGCCGATGCTGCGGGCCATGGCGGCAAAATCCGGATTGTCGAGCGCGACACCTGTCTCGACGAGACCGGCCGCCTTCATTTCCATCTCGACAAAGCCCAGGGTGCCGTTGTTGAAAAGGATGATCTTCACTGGAAGGTCGAGCTGCCGCAGGGTCAGTAACTCGCCCATCAGCATCGCCAGTCCGCCATCGCCCGACAAGGTGACGATCTGCCGATCGGGATAGGAGACTTGCGCGCCGATGGCCTGCGGCAGCGCGTTGGCCATCGATCCATGGTTGAAGGAGCCAAGCAGCCGGCGACGGCCATTCATCTTGAGATAACGGGCCGCCCAGACCGTCGGTGTGCCGACGTCGCAGGCAAAGACCGCGTCGTCGCTTGCCTGTTCGCTCAGAACTCGCGCGACATGCTGGGGATGCAGAATCCCGCCCGGCTTGCCATCGGCAAGCTCGTCCAGTCCCTCGCGCGCCTTTGCATAATTGTCTTTGGCTGAAGCAAGGAAGGCGGTGTCGCAACCGCCTTTCAGCAAGGGCAGAAGGGCTTCGATCGTCGCCCCGACATCCCCCACCAGGCCAAGATCGATCGGCGTCCTGCGTCCCAGATTTTCAGGGCGCATGTCGATCTGCACGACCTTCGCCCTGGTCGGATAAAATTGACGATAGGGAAAATCGGTGCCGAGCATCAGCAGGAGATCGCAGGCCATCATCGCCTCATAGCCCGACGAGAAGCCGATCAGGCCGGTCATGCCCACATCATAGGGATTGGCATGTTCGACCCATTCCTTGCCGCCCAGCGCGTGAACGATGGGCGCCTGGAGCGCACCGGCAATCTGCAGCAATTGGGTATGGGCATCCCTGCAGCCTCGCCCGGCAAGGATCGTGACGCGCCCCGCATCGTTGAGCAGGGTTGCCAGTTTCTCGATCTCGCGGGGCGCCGCGTGGATCAGGGGCCTGGCGGGCAGGAGCGCGTCGATTGATCGCGCGAGTTTTCCCTCGGCGGCCTGCAGCGCCACGTCGCCCGGAATCGATACGACCGCAACGCCACGATGCCCAACCGCAGCACGTATAGCTGTCTCGAGCGTCCGCGGCATCTGGTCAGGATCGGAAATGGTCTCGCAATAGACGCTGCAATCCCTGAATAGGGCTTCAGGCCTGGTTTCCTGAAAATAGTTGGAGCCTATCTCGGCACTGGGGATCTGGGCCGCGATGGCAAGGACGGGAACACGGGTGCGATGGCAATCATAGAGGCCGTTGATCAGATGCATGTTTCCTGGGCCACAGGACCCCGCGCAAACGGCCAGTTCGCCGGTCAGTTGCGCCTCCGCACCGGCGGCAAATGCGCCTGCCTCCTCGTTCCGAACATGGATCCAGTCGATCTTGCCTTGACGCCGCAGGCTTTCGGTGATGCCATTGAGGCTATCGCCCACCACGCCATAAATGCGTTTCACCCCAGCCAGGTGGAGCGTCTGGGTGAAGAGGTTGGAAACAGTCATTCTGGACATTGGTGAGCTCCAGGCAAGGCATCAGGATTTCGGGGCCTCTCCTGGCACGGACCGTTGCATTGGATGTCCCCGCCTCGCACCCGCGCCGTCCTTCCAACACATGAGCCAAGCGATCGTTGCGTGGCTCGACGGCCCATGCGGCCATCATGTCGATCCAGGCTTCGAACGGGTGTCATTCCGCCCGCGGCAGGCGCCTCCATCCGACCTTTTCTGCAGGACACCAACCGCGCTGGCGGCCATGCCGGCGTCGCGCGCTCATTCTGTAAGGTCGCTTCGCATCTGCCCATGGGCCAGGACCGCGAACAGGCCGCTGCCACCGATGATGTTGCCGATGAGCGCAGGGAGGGAAAAGCCGAACCAGGCCTGCTGGAAACTGACCTCCCCGCTCAGCCAGAGGAAGCTGATCTGGGACGAGCTAGTGACGACATGCGAAAAGCCGCCAAGGCCGATGACATAGGTCAGAAGGAAGATTACCCAGAATTCGCTGCCCCTGGCATTGGGCAGGGCCCAGGCAATCGCGGCCATGATGAAGCCCGCCGGAATGCCGAGCATCAGGGTTTTTGACCAGTCCTGCCATTCGAGCTTGGCGAGAATATCCAGCGCCACGATGCGCTGTTCATGCGTGATGATGACCTCACCGGCCATCAGCGCGCTCACGAGAGTGACGCCGACAAGGTTCCCCGCCAGCACGCAGGCCCACAGGCGCGCGAGCCGGCCCAGACTGCGAAGGCTCGGACGGGTCGCGACCGGCAGCACCGCTGTGACCGTGCTCTCGGTAAAGAGCTGCAGCCGTCCCATGATCACGATCAGATATCCGACCGGATAGCCCAGCAGATAGATGAGGGGGGCCCAGTCGGTGTTGGGCAGCCTTGCCCGCAGGAAGAGTTCGGACATGAGCGACAGGGTGATCGCGAGGCCGGCGGCCAGACCAGAAAGCATCAGTGCCAGGATCGGTCGATCCAGCTCCTCCTCGCCCTGGAGCCGCACGACCTCATGGACGACCTTTGCCGAACCCGTGCTGCGCTCCTCGACATGCGCGGCCTCTTCCTCGTCAAGATCGGGGTGTGGGCTATCCTTGGCTTCATGCATGCGGTCCATTCCCCTGTCTGCCGAGATGACGTCTGCCCTGGTCGCCGCTTTCCTGTCCTTGCTGTCCGGCACTGCGCAGGGCCCCCAGGATGAGCGCACGGTAGCTATGCTCCCTGACGCCATGGGGCGCATCCAGCCCCATGCGCTCGAGCGCGGCCAATTCCGCTTCGTCGGGCTGACCCCTGCGCAGGCCACGCGCTTTCAGAAAGGGCGTGCGGGCGTCATCGACAATATAGGCCGGCCGGCTCATTCGGCGGCCTGCGCCAGATCCGATGCAGCAGCATTGCGCCGCAGATCCTCGGGCGCGAAATCATCCACGGCGATGACGTCCGCGACCGCGCGATCGGCCTCTTGGAGCTGCGCCAGTTCTGCGCTCGACAGCAGTCCGCGTTCGCGCGCCTTGGCCCAATCCTTGATCCGCGCCTTGCGCAGCCGGTCGTGGATCGGCTGGGTATCGACCATCAGGCGGAAGGCTTCGGTCAGGCGGGCGACGGGTTCTTCCGGGCCGCCGATGAAGACATTGTCGATCAGCCGTTCGCGCGCTGGGCAGGGTTCCAGGATGACCTGCGCGCACTGACGGATGGTCCGGTCCGTCGGGCCATGACGACAGCGGCCAAAGGGGAGGATGAACAGGCGCAGCATCCAGCCCACGGGCCGCGCGGGAAAATTCTCGATGATCTCGACGAACCTTTGTTCGATCGTGGCAAAGCCGCTGTCCATGCACCAGGCGAGCAGGGGAAGGTCATCATCCTGGCGCCCTTCATCCTCCCAGCGCTTGAGCGCGCCGGAAAGAAGATAGAGTTCCGAAAGGATGTCGCCCAGTCGGGCGGACAGGAGTTCGCGCCGCTTGAGCTCGCCGCCCAGGGTCAGGAAGGATATGTCGGATATGAACGCAAAGGCCGCGGCATAGCGGCTCATTTGGCGATAATAGCGGGTCGCGCGCCCGGCCTTGGGCGCCGGTGCAAACAGGCCGCCGGTCCAGTTGCGCGCGAAGGCGCGGATCGCGGTCTTGAGCGCGTGGCCGACATGCTTCCACAGCACATCGTCGAACTGCGCCAGCGCCCGCCCGCGATTGGCATCGGCGACCGCGCGGATCTCCTTGAGAAGATAGGGGTGGGAGCGGATCGCGCCCTGGCCGAATACCATCAGGCTGCGGGTGAGGATATTGGCGCCCTCGACCGTGATCCCGACCGGGATCGCGCGATACTGGTTGCCGAGATAATTATTGGGCCCGTCGATCACGCCCTTGCCGCCATGCACGTCCATCGCGTCGTTGATGACGGTCCGCATGCGTTCGGTCGCATGCAGCTTGAGGATCGAGGAAATGACGGCGGGGTGA
>NZ_JBXGSI010000042.1:0-11591 GCF_056790315.1 Sphingobium sp. VMM | reverse complement strand
TACACGATATTTGAAAAACCATCGCTTCGCGCCATTGGGGCGAATCTCAAGATAGAGTCCTTTTTCGTCTGTTTTGCGATAAGCTGAGACGAGTGCCGGAAAAGCACGGATTTCTGCGGCTTTGAGAGCCATTTGGGGGCATTCCTCTTTTTCCCACCGCAGTGCCCCCAACTCTGCCCCCAATTTAACGAAATCTGGGGGCATTTCTTGGAACAAAGCGAGACCACCGAGAAAGATAGAATCTCTCGGAACCCGCAGAAAATCAACGTTTTTGGACGTTATGGGAAGAAGGCCTGGTGCCGCTTACGTGACTCGAACACGTGACCCTCGCATTACGAATGCGATGCTCTACCAACTGAGCTAAAG
The DNA here is from genome assembly GCF_056790315.1 of Sphingobium sp. VMM. Taxonomy (NCBI): domain Bacteria; kingdom Pseudomonadati; phylum Pseudomonadota; class Alphaproteobacteria; order Sphingomonadales; family Sphingobiaceae; genus Sphingobium; species Sphingobium sp. VMM. The sequence continues at coordinate 11,225 of NZ_JBXGSI010000042.1, read as the reverse complement.
CGGCACTGGCGCGGGCAGATAACAGCGGTCGGGCGATTGGACAAGCGCCCAAATGCACTTTCTTGCCCCCCGCCCCGTCCTCGTCGCACGATCGACCGATATTGCGCGCCATCCATCCGCTTTTGCACGCGAATTTACGGCATGTTTACCATCCCCGTGGCACAGCCTTGCGCAAAGTCGCTTATTCTCTGTTCCAAGGACCGACCGGATGGACATTCTGCGGGGGCATGACGTCGCCAACGACCAGGACGATTTCGAATATCCCGGTGATGCCGCGATCGACCGTCCGCTCGCCGTGGGATATGAGGAACGGCGCATGCAGGTGCGCGCCTATAATTATTGGGCGTCGCTGCTGGGCGATCGCGCCCTGCCCCTGATCGAGGATCTTTCGCCCGATCAGATGGACGATTTCGGTCCCTATAGCGTGCTGCTCGATTTCACCGCCGGCATCGAGAATCCGGCAATCGTCTATCTCGGCTCCGCCCTGCGTCAGGAATGCGAGATCGAGGGGGCGATCGGCCATATCGCCGATGTCCCCGCCCGTTCGCTGCTGTCGCGCCTGACCGATCATTATCTCCAGATCATCGCCAATGCCGCGCCGATCGGATTCGAGGCGGAGTTCATCAACCAGCGCGGCCGCGAGATTCTCTATCGCGGTATCCTGATGCCCTTTTCTGCGCAGGGCGATTCGATCGACTTCGTGTTCGGCGTGATCAACTGGAAGGAAATGGCCAGCCACGCTTTGTCGGTCGCGATCGAGCGCGAGGTCGACACCAATTTGCTGCACAATCCCCCGGCGCGCAGCGATGCGCCGATCTGGGCCGATGGACCGGGCGCGGACGAGGATGACGACGTGCTGGACCTGGCCGGCATGGAGATGCCGACCGAGGATGCGCCGCTCGCTGACTGGCTGGCGCTCGCCCGCGAAGGCGCGGAAAAGGCCCGCACCAGCGAGGCGCGCAGCCATGCCGCCCTCTATCGCGCGATCGGCCTCGCTTATGATTTCGCGCTGGTGACCCGCCGTTCGGCCGAGGAATATGCCGAACTGCTGGAAGATTATGGCATCAAGGCGCAGGCGCGCAGCCCGATGACCGCCGTCATCAAGCTGGTCTTCGGCGCCACCTATGACAAGACGCGCATCACCGAATATGCGACCGCGCTCGATCATGCCGCGACCGCCAGCCTGCCGGTCGGCAGCTTCGCCGCTTATCTGGCCTCCTATGATGGCGGCCTCAAGGCCCTGGTCCGCGACGAGCGTGCCGCCCGCCGGGCGGACATGCCCGCCCGCCCCGACAAGCGCCAGACCGCCCGCGACGCGATGAAATGCGCCACCGCGCTCGATCCGCTGGCCGTCGCCACCGACAATGATGGCCTGGCCGTCGTCGTCGCCCGGCGCGAGGCGGATGGCACGCTGGCGATCGTCGGCGCGCTGCCGGAAGGATCGGACCTGGGCCAGCGCGTGATCCTGGCCGCCGCCGACTGATATCTTGCCTCGGCGCCGGCCCTCACCCCCAGCCGTGGCGTAAACGCGCCATCCTGGGGTGACATCGCGGCTTTCCAAGTGCATAGGGGCATGCCTGCTCTTCGGGCCTTGCCTTCCGGACATCGATATCCGCCAGTAACGGGCGGCCCGACCATGCTGCGCCGCATCATAATATTTCACGCGCGCGAAATTTTATTTCGACCAATACTTGAGACGATCCGGTGAGAGGGGCATATAGATGCCCCTAGGACAAGGAGTCGTCTGGCGGTGTTCCAGCGCCTCCTCCGTTTCGGCAACGGCGGGACATTTCCCCGCGGCTAAGAGGTAGGCGAATGACGGCGCTGGCTGATCCCAATATCAAGGAAGTCGATTCAACTGTTCGCGCGGCGCTGGAAGGCGTCCTGGCAAAGGGCGCCCTGCCCGGCGAGAGCGAGGGATTTGATCAGGCGGCCATCGCCGCCGCCGCGGCCTTCCTGGGTCGCACCGCCAATGCGCGCAAGGCCGGCCAGCCCGGTATCGCGATCGAAACGCTGGGCGAAGGCGCCACCGGCCGCTTCATGCGGATCGCGCTGATCAACGACGACATGCCCTTCCTGGTCGATTCGATCGCCACCACGCTCGCGGCGGCCGACATCAGCATCCACCGGCTGCTCCACCCCGTCCTGTCGATATCGCGCGGCGCCGATGGCACCCTGTCCGCGATCCTAGACGATGATGCGCCGGGCGCGTTGCGGGAATCGATGATCTATATCGAGGCCGACCGGGCCGACGCAAAGGCCCGCCGCGCGCTCGAAAAGGCGCTGGAAGACACGCTGGCCGACGTTCGCGTCGCCGTGCGCGACTGGCCGCGCATGCAGGAAGCCATGTCGGCCGACGCCAATGCCGTCACCGACGATGAAGGCGCTGCGCTGCTGCGCTGGTTCCTCGCGGGCCATTTCACCCAGATCGGCCATGAACTGTGCAGCCGCGTCGGCACCTCGGAAGAGCGGCTGGGCATCTGCGCGCTGCGTGACAAGCCGATGATCGCGCCGGCCTCGCGCGAAGCCGCCTTCACCTGGTTCGAGGAAGGCAAGCGCAGCCCGCTCATCATCAAGTCCAACATCCTCTCGCGCGTGCATCGCGGCGTGCTGCTGGACCTCATCATCCTGCCGGTGCGTGAGGGCAAGAGCGTCACCGGCCTGTCGATCCACGCCGGCATGTGGACCAGCGCGGCGCTGGCCGCCTCGCCGGAAAAGGTGCCGCTGCTGCGCTCGGCGCTGTCGGCGCTGATGGACAAATATGGTTTCGATCCGGCCGGCCATGCCGGCAAGACGTTGGCCCATGCGCTCACCACCCTGCCGCATGACATATTGATCGGCTTCGAGCGCGACACGCTGGAGCATCTGGCGCTCACCTTCATGTCGCTGACCGACCGGCCGCGCCCCAAGCTGGTGCTGGCCACCAGCGCGCTCGCCCGTCACCTCTATGCCTTTGTCTGGCTGCCGCGCGACGAACTGTCGACTGCGCGCCGCGTCGCGATCCAGGACATGCTGGCCAAGGCGGCGAATGGCCCGGTATTGAGCTGGTCGATCGCGCTGGAGGAAGGCGGCCTGGCGCTGCTGCGCATCACCCTCGACCTGCGCGACGGCGGCGTGGTGCCCGATGATGCCGCGCTCGATCGCCAGCTCAAGCAGATGGTGCGCGGCTGGCTGCCCGCCGTCGAGGAAGCGCTGGCCGAAAGCGAGGAAGCCGGCCGCGCCGCGGCGCTGGCCCAGCGCTTCGCCCCCGGCTTCCCGATGGCCTATCGCAACGGCGCCGGCCCGGTCGAGGCGGCGGTCGACATCCGCCTGATCCACGGCCTGTCGGGTCCGGGCGACAAGTCGATCCGCATCTATCGCAATCCGGAAGACAGTGCCGAACGGCTGCGCCTCAAGCTCTACAGCCATGACGCGATCGCCCTGTCCGAAGTCGTCCCCGCCTTCGAGAATTTCGGTTTCCGCGTGATCGACGAGATGACCACGCCGATCGACGGCGGCGCGCTCGGCCATGTCCAGCGCTTCGTGCTGGAACTGCCGGCCGGCGGCGATGCCCAGGCGGTGGTCGACCGCGCCGAAGTGGTGACCGAGGCGATCGCCCAGGTGATCGAAGGCGTCGCCGAAAATGACAGGTTCAACGAACTGATCGTCACCGCCGGCTTCGCGCCGCGCGCGGTGGTGCTGTTCCGCGCGCTGTTCCGCTATCTGCGCCAGACCGGCACCGCCTTTGGCATGGCGACCTTCGCCGACACGCTGCGCCGTGAACAGGGCGTCGCCCGCAACCTCGTCGCCCTGTTCGAAGCGCTGCACGATCCCGCCGCGCAGGACGGCAGCGACAAGGCGACCGCCATCCAGGCGGAGATCGACGCGGGCCTGGAACAGGTCAGCTCGATCGACGAGGATCGCGTGCTGCGCCTGATCCGGGCCGTCATCACCGCGACGCTGCGCACCAACTTCTATGCCTCGGCCGCGGCCGAGGCGCTGGCGTTCAAGATCGACAGCGCGCTGGTCCCCGGCCTACCGGCGCCGCTGCCCTGGCGGGAAATCTGGGTCTACAGCCCGCGCGTCGAGGGCATCCATCTGCGCGCCGGTCCGGTCGCCCGTGGCGGCCTGCGCTGGTCCGACCGTCGCGACGATTTCCGCACCGAAATCCTGGGCCTGATGAAGGCGCAACGTGTCAAGAACGCTGTCATCGTGCCGACCGGCGCGAAGGGCGGCTTCTATCCCAAGCAGTTGCCCAATCCGCAGGTCGACCGCGACGCCTGGTTCGCCGAAGGCACGGAAAGCTATCGCATCTTCATCCGCACCCTGTTGTCGATCACCGACAATATCGTGAAGAACAAGGTGAAGCACCCCGCCCAGGTGGTGGTGCGCGACGGCGACGATCCCTATTTCGTGGTCGCCGCCGACAAGGGCACCGCGACCTTCAGCGACGTCGCCAATGCGATCGCGCTGGAGCGGGACTTCTGGCTGGGCGACGCCTTCGCCAGCGGCGGTTCCAACGGCTATGACCACAAGGCGATGGGCATCACCGCCAAGGGCGCCTGGATCAGCGTCCAGCGGCACTTCGCCGAAATGGGCATCGATGTGCAGAGCGAGCCGGTCAAGGTCGTGGGCTGCGGCGACATGTCGGGCGACGTGTTCGGCAACGGCATGCTACTCAGCAAGGCGATCAAGCTGGTCGCCGCCTTCGACCATCGCCACATCTTCCTCGACCCCAATCCCGATCCGGCCAAGAGCTGGGAAGAGCGCAACCGCATGTTCGCCCTGCCCCGTTCCAGCTGGGAGGATTATGACAAGGGCCTGATCTCCGAAGGCGGCGGCGTGTTCGCCCGCAGCCTCAAGAAGATCCCGCTCACCCCGCAGGTTCAGGAAATCCTGGGCGTGACCGAGAGCGAGATGGAGCCGACCGCGCTCATCTCCGCCATCCTCAAGAGCCCCAACGACCTGCTGTGGTTCGGCGGCATCGGCACCTATGTGAAGGCCGCTGCGCAGAGCCATGGCGATGTCGGCGACCCGGCCAATGACCGTCTGCGCGTCAATGCCGAACAGCTGCGCGTCAAGGTGGTGGGCGAAGGCGCGAACCTTGGCACCACACAGGCCGGGCGCATCGCCTTCTCGCTGCATGGCGGGCGCATCAACACCGACTTTATCGACAATAGTGCCGGCGTCGACTGCTCGGATAATGAGGTCAACATCAAGATCGCGCTGAACAAGGAAATGGCGGAAGGCCGCCTGCCCTTCGACAAGCGCAATGCCCTGCTCGAAAGCATGACCGATGCGGTCGGCGCGATCGTGCTGGAGGATAACCGGCTTCAAGCGCTCGGCCTGTCGATCGCCGAAAGCGGCGGCGCGGCGGACCTGGCCTCCTATGTCCGGCTAATCGAGACGTTCGAGGAAACCGGCCGTCTCGACCGCCAGGTCGAAGGGCTGGCCGCCAATGACCAGCTGCTGCGGCGTGGTCAGGATGGCCAGGGCCTCACCCGCCCCGAACTCGCCGTGCTGCTCTCCACCGCCAAGCTGGCGCTGCAGGACGCGATCGAACATGGCGACCTCGCCACCGATTCCAGCATGGGCGCGGAACTGGCCGCCGCCTTCCCTGCCGCGATGCAGGAGAAGGAAGCGGATGCGATCGCCGCCCATGCGCTCAAGAAGGAGATCATCGCCACCAAGGTTGCGAACCGCATCGTCAACCGCCTCGGCATCATCCACCCGTTCGAACTGGCGGAAGAAGAGGGCTGCTCGCTCGCCGATCTGGCCAGCGCCTTCCTGATCGCCGAGCGTCTCTACGACATCCGCACCCTGTGGGCGGATATCGACGCGGCCGACATGTCGGAAGCCGCCCGCCTGGCCCTGTTCGGCGACATCGCCAGCGGCATGCGCGCGCAGATCGCCGATATCCTGCGCAGCGTGCCCGCCGGCACCCTGCCGGACGCCGGCCATGCGATCCTGGCCAAGGGCGTCGAAACGCTCGCCAACCAGGTCGACGACCTGCTCACCAGCGAAGCGCTGCGTCGCGTCACGGCCGTTACCGATCGCCTGCTCTCGCTCGGTGCGCCCGAGACGTTGGCAGTGCGCACCGCCGGCCTGTTCAAGCTGGATGGTGCGGTCGGCATCGCCGCGCTCGCCGGCCGCCTGAAGATGGACGAGATCGCGCTGACCCGCGCCTTCACCCATCTGGGCGAGGCTGTCGGCATCGACTGGGTCCAGTCGGCCGCCGCCCGCATGGAACCGACCGACCCGTGGGAGCGCCTGCTCATCTCCGGCGTCGCGCGCGACATGCAGCAGGTGCGGCTCGACTTCCTGGCCCAGGGCAAGGGCAAGGATGTGTCCGACCATGTCGAGAAATGGCTGATCGAGCGCGGTGCGCGCATCCAGCAGTTCCGCGCCCTGGTGCAGCGCGCCAAGGCAGCGGCATCGCCCAATGTCGCGATGCTGGCGGAAATCGCCGGTCAGGCCCGCGGCCTGCTCGGCCGCTGAGGCCATCGCCCCTTCCCGTCAGCGGGAAGGGGTTTCAACCGCCCCCCCAAAAAAAAAGAAAAAGGCGCCCGATCCAGTGATCGGGCGCCTTTTTCTTTTCTGTGCCTTTGATGCGCTCAGCGCGGGTCGGCGGGCAGCGGCTGCACCATCAGCGGCTTGGGCGCCGGTGCGGGGGGCGGTTCGGGGGCCGGCGCAGCAGCGACCGGGGCAGCAGCCTCCGGCGCCACAGCGGCCGGCGCATCAGCTGCCGGCTTGTCCTTGCCGGGCACGCGCAGCCCCGGACCATAGACCGGCGTCACGCCCGGCGTGTAGCGACCGTGCAGCGCCTCGATCTCCGCCTTGCGCTGGTTGAGATAGAGGTCGCGATAGCTGCCATAGGGATTGTCGTCGGAACGGATCGCCTGGATGCGCTCGTCGAACGCCGCGCGCTCGCCCAGCTGGTCCAGCACCGCCATCGGGATGACGACCGTGGGCTGGGTGAATGGCTTGCCCACCGCGAAGGGCAGGATCATCTTGTCGACCGTGTCGCCGATGATGTCGCGCAGCGTCGTCGGGCCGACCAGCGGCAGATACATGTACGGCCCCGGCCCCACGCCATAGAAGCCCAGCGTGTTGGCTAGGCCATTGGGGCGATAGGGCAGGTTGAACGGCTTGCGCTTGGCAACGTCGAACAGGCCGACAAAGCCCAGAGTCGTGTTGATCGCGAAGCGACCGGCCGTCTCGAACGCCTTGCCCGGCTTGAACTGCAGCATATAGGCCGCGAACACGACCGGCTCGCCCAGGTTCGAGAAGAAGTTGCGCAGCCCCTTGCGCACCGGACGCGGCAGACCCTTGTTATAGGCCTTGGCCACCGGCTCGATCAGCGCCTTGTCGACGGCCTGGACCGCTTCGAAAGACTGTTCGTTGATCGCGGCGAAGGGATCGCGCTTGCGCAGCCCGGTATCGCCGGTCACGACGATCGCATTGGGATCGACCGGCACCTCTTCCTTGGGCTGCTCCGCAATCGGGCTCAGCGTCGGCAGCACGACCGGCGGCGGATAGGGACTGTCAGGTGCCGGCGTCTGTGCTGGCGCTGGCTGGAGCGGATCGGCAGGGACCGTCTGGGGCGTTTCCGCCGGCGCAGGTGCCATAGCCGCAGCCGGCACCATCGGAGCGCCGCTGTCCACGACCTCCCCCTGTCCCGCCATCAGCATCATTCCAGTGGCGGCAACCGAAAGCAGCATAAATCGTCCCTTGTCACGGCCCCGTCTGGACGACGGGCCCAACGGCCAGCAACGGCCTGGATAAGGGCCGATAAACAGACATCGCATCCCCGCGACATCGCTGTCCAAGCTGATTTCGCTAGGGGGGCGTGCCGCACCCGTCAAGTATGGTGGTCAAGCAGGAGGCGGCAGGCGGAGACGCGCGTGCGGCGCTTTGGTTCCCGACCGCTTACATTTTGATACATTTTTCCTGTTGCGAGCGGTTTGCAATTGCGAGTCGTTCGCGTTATTCGGGCCACCTCATTTCCCACAGGACTCGCCGTTCCCTCGATGCACGCTCCCGCCCGCGCCCAGCCCAAGAAAAAGAAGAGCGCCAAGGCATTCTGGCTGAAGCAGCTGCATACTTGGCATTGGGTGAGTTCGGCGATCAGCCTGATCGGCCTGCTGCTCTTCGCCTTCACCGGCATCACCCTCAACCACGCCGCCGATGTCGAGGGGGCGCCCCAGACCGTCGAGAAGAGCGCCACCCTGCCCGCCCCGCTGTTGAAGCTGGTCGCGGCCGATGACGCGCCCGACGCCAAGAAGCCCCTGCCCGCCCCGATCGCCCAATGGGTCGAAAAGGAAATCGGTCAGAGCGGCGCGGGCGAGGCGGAATGGTCGGCGGACGAAGTCTATCTCGCCCTGCCGCGTCCCGGCGGCGATGGCTGGGTGTCGATCGACCGGCATGACGGCAAGGTCACCAGCGAAGCGACCAGCCGTGGCTGGGTCAGCTACCTCAACGATCTGCACAAGGGCCGCAATGCCGGCACCGTGTGGAAATGGTTCATCGATATCTTCGCCATCGCCTGCTTCCTGTTCGCGCTGACCGGCCTGCTGCTGCTCCAGTTGCACGCCGCCAAGCGGCCGAGCACCTGGCCGCTGGTCGCGATCGGGCTTGCGCTGCCCGCGCTGCTCGCCATCCTCTTCATCCACTAACGGGGGTCCATCTTTCCATGCAGATCAGTCCCAAGCTCATCCTGTCCGGCGGTGCCGCGCTCGGCGCCACCGGTGCGCTGGCCGCGCCGGCCGCCGCGCAGACCATGACCGTCACGGTCAATATCCCGCGCCTGTCGGTCGCCGAATATCACCGCCCCTATGTCGCCATCTGGCTGGAGAAGGAGGGCGCCGCCCCCCGCACGCTCGCGGTCTGGTATGATGTCGACAAGGCCAAGGGCGAAGGCACCAAATGGCTGCGCGACATCCGCCAGTGGTGGCGCGTGTCCGGCCGCACGATGAGCTTCCCGGCCGATGGCGTATCTGGCGCGACCCGCGCGCCGGGCGACCAGAAGATCGCCTTCACCGCCGGCAAGGGGCCGCTCGGCGCCCTGGGTCCGGGCAAATATACGCTGGTGGTGGAAGCCGCCCGTGAAGTCGGCGGCCGCGAACTGCTCCGCCTGCCCTTCACCTGGCCGGCCAAGCCCGGCGTCGCCGTCAAGGCGCAGGGCAGCAGCGAACTCGGCGCCGTCAGCGTCAGCTTCGGCAAGTAACAGGGGACAAAGACCATGAAAGCCAAATATCTGATCGCGGGCGCGCTTGCCGCCCTGATGCTCTCCGGCGCGGCCCAGGCGCACCGCCAGTGGATGCTGCCCTCCTCCACCACCCTGTCGGGCACCGACAGCTGGGTGACGGTCGACGCGGCGGTCTCCAACGACCTCTTCTATTTCGAACATTTCCCGATGCGCACCGACGGCATCGCCGTGACCGAGCCGGATGGCACCACCGGCAAGATCGAAAATGCCGCCACCGGCAAATATCGCTCGACCTTCGACGTGCATCTGACCAAGCCCGGCACCTATCGCATCGCCAATGTCTCGACCATGGTGATGGGCAGCTACACCCTGAACGGCAAGCAGGAGCGCCTGCCGCGCGGCACCACCAAGGCCAATCTGGCCCAGGCGATCCCTGCCGGCGCCACCAATGTCCAGACCGCCGAGGCGAGCAACCGCAACGAGATATTCGTGACGCTGGGCGCGCCGACCACCACCATCTTCAAGCCGACCGGCACCGGCATCGAACTGGTCCCGGTGACCCATCCCAATGACCTGGTGTCGGGCGAGACCGCGACCTTCCAGTTCCTGCTCGACGGCAAGCCCGCCGCCGACCTCAAGGTCACCGTCATTCCCGGCGGCATCCGCTATCGCGATGCGCTGGGCCAGATGGACCTCGTCACCGACAAGGATGGCAAGCTGGCCGTCAAATGGGGCGCCCCCGGCATGTACTGGCTGAACGCCAGCACCGGCGGCGGCCGCGAAGGCGGCCCCGGCGGTCCCGGTGGTCCGGGCGCGCAGGGCGGCAAGCCGCAGGGCGCACCGCCCGCGCCGCCGGCCGGCCCGCCGCAGAAGCGCGCCTCCTACATCACCACGCTGGAAGTGCTGGCGCCCTGACCCGGCCCGCCGGCAATCCCGTCCGGATCGCGATAGCGCCCGACCTGTCGCCCGAGCAATTTGCCGGGCGCCAGCGTCAGGGCGCTATCGTCACTTTGGCCGGGCCGACCATGGGCACCACATGGTCGGCCCGCATCGTCGATCCGCCCGCCGACTGCCAGACCCATGTCGAGGCCGTGCTGGCCGCCGTCATCGGCGAGATGAGCAATTGGGAAGCCGGCTCCGACATCAGCCGCTTCAACCGCAGCCCGATCGGCCAATGGACCCGCCTGCCGCCCGCGATGATGGGCGTGCTGCGCGCGGGCCTGTCCATGGCTCGTCTGTCGAACGGCGCCTTCGACCCGGCGATCGGCGGCATCGTCGCGCGCTGGGGCTTCGGCCCGGCCCTCGCCGGCGGCAGCGCCACCGCCTCGGTCGCGCCCTGGACCTGCATCGAACTCAATGGCGACCGCGCCCGGCGCACCGCCGACGTCGCGCTCGATTTTTCCGGCATTGCCAAGGGCTATGCCGTCGACGCGGTCGCGGCCTGCCTGCGCAGCCTCGGCCTCCCCAACTTCCTGGTGGAGATTGGCGGCGAACTACGCGGCGAAGGGGTGAAACCCGATATCCAGCCCTGGTGGGTCGATGCCGAAGTGCCGCCGGGCCTCGACCTCCCGACGCTGCGGGTCGCGCTCTGCGGCCTTTCCATGGCCAGTTCGGGCGATTATCGCCGCTACCGGATGGAGGGCGATCGCCGCCTGTCGCACAGCATCGATCCCGCGACCGGCACGCCCATTGCGGAGGGCGTGGCTGCCGTCACCGTGCTCCATGCCTCGGCCATGCTGGCCGACGCCTGGGCGACCGCGATCACCGTTCTGGGCGCCGATCGCGGCATGGCCCTCGCCACCCGCCACAACCTCGCCGCCCGCCTCATCCTGCGCACCGAAACCGGCGGCCAGGAATATATGACCCCCACCCTCGCCGCCATGCTGGCCGACTGAGGCCGACTTTGGGCAAGGTGGCGCCCCAGAGGGCGGGAATGGGTGGATTTGCGACAGTCAGCTTTTGGAGAGAGGAGCGACGATAGCTTACCTTGGACAGTAAAAATCAAGCGGCAACAATCGTCGATAGCGAGCTTGCGCCG
>NZ_JBXGSI010000041.1:0-13812 GCF_056790315.1 Sphingobium sp. VMM | reverse complement strand
CACCACGTTGTCGAGCATTGCCTCGACCAGCAGCTTCTTCAGCCGGCTGTTCTCTTCCTCCATCCGGGTCGAGGATGCGGTGGGTTTTGCCGAGAAGATCGCCCGGGACGAAGGCATTCTGGATCAATGGAACAAGGTGCGCGCGACGGGCAAGGAAGGCTTTGTCGAACTGCCGCGGGAAATCCCGGTTCGCCTGCTTTATTCAACAATATTGTTCGACAATAAAGGGGCGCCGGTGATCCGGGCAGACCCTTATGGTTGGAATGAGCGAGTGGCAAAGGCGCTTGGCTTTGGCCAGCGTAAGGGTTCCCGCCTTCGGGCCGGCGGCGATGATGTCGGGCCCTGATGAGCGCGTGATGAGCTGGCGGGGACATCGCTACGAGTGCGGAAGAGCCTATGTAGGCCGTCAGAATTCAGGATCAAAAAAATCCCCACTATGTAAAGTGGGGACATATTTTAGAAAATATTATCTCCGTTTCATTACGAATATCGCAAAAGATATCGATCTGAAATTCGTAGCATGGATCTGGCTCTATTTTTCGCCATTATCCTTGACGCCGACGGTCGGAACTTCGATTTGTTCCTTCTTGGTGCCGACCACGACTTCCTTGGAATCTACATCAACCTTCGGGAGTTCGCCGCCCTTGACGCTGACTTCCGGCATATCCCCTCCCTTTACGTCCGCAGACCAGAAGCCGGTCGCGAACAGGATGCCCGCGATCACTAGGGCGGCTATCACAAGAATTGCGATGGTGCGTCCCGGCCCCTTCTTTTCGATCACCACATGATCATTATACCTGTTGTCAACCATCCCGTCCTCCTAAATGTTGGTAGCATTGGGAACGAGGTCGGACAGAATCTGTTCCGATTGAGAAATATTCTTAATTGGAAACATGAAAACTTGCGACCCGTATTGGCAGACACACTCACTCGGTATGGAGTGGACTTAAGCCCACATGACGCTAGTGGTCTCAGCGCTAATCAAATTTCTCGTTTTACCGACCGAATTTTCCAGCCCAGTGGATCGCGTTCGTAAGGATGCGGCGATAATTTGGATCGTCGTAGCTTTCCGGCAAATGTCCGAGCGCCGAGTAGACGACACGCCCCTTGGTGGCTGGATTGGTCCAAATCACCGGATGCGATCCCATCGTCAGCTTGGCGCCGGGGTGGTAGCTCGCCTCGTCGATCCGGGCGAGTATCGCCATGCCCTGCATTTTCGGGTTCGCATCGAAGGAATACCATTCATCGACGGGCGCCCAAGGCATGGTCACGCCAGCCATGACGGGATGCCGTGGTTGGTCGACGATGACTTGCGCGGATTGAAACTGATCCTCGCCTCCGGGATGCCCGATGAATTTGGTGCCGATGATCGTTCCGGTATACCAGGGCGCCTTGTGGCTGTTGTCTCCGGCCGCGTGCAGCGCCACCACGCCACCGCCGCGCGCGACGAAGCGCGCAAAGGCTGATCGCTGCGCCTCGGTCAGGAAATCACCGCTCGCACTGTTGAGAATGATGACGGAAAAATGCCGCAGTTGTTCGTCGTTGAAGATTGCCGCATTTTCGGTGGTGTAGCTGGCATGTCCCAGATTGGCAGCAATATCAGCCAGGACCATGTTGGAATGAGGTATATGCTCAATATGCCGCCAGCCATTGGTCTTGGACAGGATGAGCACCGCATGCTTCAGGTTTTTCGGAAGAGTCGGGGCGGCAGTGTCATAGGTGGGCGCAGGCAGATGAGGGTTGGGCGCCGCCTGTGCCATGGCCAATAGCGCGATGGTCGCGAACATCCTGTACATCGTCTCTCCTTTGGCGCGCTGGCCCATGACGCTGCTTGTCGGGTCAGATTACCCCAGCCTGCATCTGCTTGACCGCCTGATCGGCAGCTCGGGCGGTCATAGCCATGAAGGTCAGCGACGGATTGACGCAGGACACAGAGGCCATTTGCGCCCCATCGGTGATGAACAAATTGGCGGCGTCATGCGCCTGATTCCATTTGTTCAGGACCGACGTGGCGGGATCATGCCCCATTCGGGCGCCGCCCATTTCATGGATCGCCTCGCCTGGCACATGCTTGCCGCGACCGCCGGTCACGTTCGTAAGCCCCGCTTGGCGCAGCATCAGCATGCCCTGTTCCAGCGCATCGTCCATCATCCTGATTTCATTGTCGCGGAAACGGACGTCGAAGCGCAACAGCGGCGTGCCGAAGCGATCGGTCTTGCTGTAATTCAGCATGACGCGATTATCCTCATAGGGCAGGCATTCCCCAAAGGCGCCCATGGTAAAGCGCCACGGCCCATATTCGCGCATCCCGTGCTTCATGGACAGGCCAAAGCCTTCGGGCGCGGACGCCTGGCGGCCGGCGCCGCCCTGGAAGCCGTAGCCGCGCTTGAAGGGCAGATCCTCCGCTTCCAGATTGCGGAAGCGCGGCACATAGACGCCGCCGGGCCGTCGGCCATATTCGACAAATTCGCTCATGCCCGGAATGTCGCCCGACACGCCGACACGGAAGATATGATCCATCACCGCGCTGCCGAGCGCACCGTTGGAATGGAAATAGCTGCGTTCGCTGCCTGCTGGACGGGAGTTGAGCAGGATGTGGAGCGAACTCATCGCTGATGCGCACAGAAAGACCATGCGGGCCTGAACGACCTCCACCTGGCCAGTATTGGCGTCGACCATCCGAACGCCGGTGACGCGCTTTCGGGTCGGGTCATATTCCAGGTTCGTGACCCAATTGTCCGCACGCAGCGTCAGCCGACCCGTAGCGCGGGCGGCGGGCAGTGTGACGGCCTGCGTCGAGAAATAGGCGCCGAAACTGCAGCCGCGGTCGCATTGTGCCCGCTTCTGACAGCGGGTGCGATTCTGCTCGGGCTTATCTTCTGTGATGTTGCTGAGGCGGGCGTTGATCAGCTTGCGTCCGGGAAATTCGCTTTCTAGCCGTTCCTTCAGCCATTTTTCGGCGACGTTCATCGGAAAGGGCGGCATGAATTCACTGTCGGGAAGATAAGGCAGATTTTCCCGGGCACCCGAAACGCCGATATAATTTTCGACATAGCTGTACCAGGGCGCGACATCGTCATAGCGGATGGGCCAGTCGGTCCCCACGCCCTCCTTCTTGTTGGCCTCGAAATCGGCTTGGCTCCAGCGGAAGCTCCAGCGCCCCCAGGTCAGCGACTTGCCGCCGACCACTGATGGGCGGACCCAGTTGAACTTGTTGGGCGCGTCATAGTCGTAGGGGTTGAGCCGGTCGTTGATGAAGAAGGGCTGGGTGGCGGGCGAGACCCAGCCGTTGAGCGCGAAATAATCGCTCTTGGCAAGGGCAGCCGGCATCCTGCCACGCGCGGGAATGTCATAGGCCGACTTGCCGTCGAAGGGATAATCTTCCCCATGTTCGACCATGCGACCGCGATCGACCATAAGGACGCGCAGCCCCTTTTCCGTAAGCTCCTTTGCGGCCCAGCCGCCGCTGACGCCCGAACCAATGACGATAGCGTCGAAACGATCTGTTGCTGCCATGATTTTGCCCTTCCGATAAGCGTGTCGGAAATGAATGGATCCAGGATCGAAGGCGATTGCCCGCCCTATGAGGAGAAGATCCGCTTGACCTTCGCATAGGGGTAGGCCCCGTCATATTCGCCGGGGACGGGCAGATATTCGCGTTCCTGCGTGATGCCGATTTCGGACGTGTAATAGCCGGTGATGACAAGCTGGCGGAACGCCTCGAAAAAGGGAGTTCCACCTGGCAGTTCGCCGTTCATCGCAAGGGTCAGCAATGCGTCCTGCTGCGCGGCCGAGGCTTTTACGGCCGGCTTTTTATAATCGGCCATGCTGCGGGCATCGATCGCGGCCAGGCCGTCGAAGATCGTTGCCCGTTCATCGGTGATCGCCCAGTCGCCCAGCATATGTTCGATATATTCGGGCACGCCTGCAGCAATGGCGCCGGGCGTATCGGATGTCGGCAGGATGCGTTCGCTCAGCGCCGTGACCAGCGCTCTTTGTGCGGGCGTGAACATGATCTCGGGCGCGCCGGTATTGATGACCGGGTTAGGCTGGTAGGCGATGGCCCGTGCAAGCGGGGCGAAGATGTTCGCGCCCAGCACGCCGACGATGGACGCGAGCGCTGCTCTGCGGTCCATTAACGCCCACCATCATGAAGGTCGCCGGCCGGGCGGGATATCTCAAGATGAGATATCGATACTGAAGCCGCAGAGGTGAAAAGCGGTAGCGCTATCATTTTAGCGCAATTCACAGACGCACAAGAGTGTCTCTTGGTCATTTTCCTCGCCCATTTATATTTTTAATCGCGCAAAATATGCACGAAAGGACATAGTAGTCAATGGGGTCAGCCGCGATGACATATGGTGTGGTTAGCGCTATCAATGTTGTCGCGGTTCGCCGGAAGATTTTCAGGGTAAGCGGTATGTGATCGATGCGGGCCTGTGCTCAGCCGCCGAAGCTCTAGGTTGATGCGAGATGACTGTTTCGAGGGAACAGGTGCAGGCGTCGGAAGGTTGGCGGTTCTTTGGAGGGCTGCATGAGATATAGTGACCGTATGACGTTGTTCGCGCGCCTCGGTTTCGCTGCACGCGGTCTTGTGTACATCATCATTGGATGGCTCGCGCTCGACGTCGCATTGCACGGTGGCGAAACAACCGACAATCAGGGTGCTTTAGGCACTTTGGCTGACGCACCGCTTGGTCATGTCCTATTGTCGTTTTGTGCGGTTGGATTTGCTGGATATGCGGTCTGGCGGCTTACAGAGGCAGTCATCGACCCTGAGCGCCGCAGTCGAACCGTGAAAGGACAGTTTGAAAGACTTGGCTATGGCTTAAGTGGTGTGTCTCATATCATGCTGGCGACCGCCGCAGGCAAAATCGCTCTTGCGCAAGCGAGCAGAGAGCATGGAAGTCCTGGAGATGAAAGCGCGCAAGGTTGGTCGGCATGGCTTCTGGAGCAACCGGGAGGTGTGTTCATGCTTATTCTGGTCGGCGTCCTCCTGCTTATCGTCGCGATTGCCCAAGCGCTCAAGGCGTATAAGGCGCGGTTTGACGATCTCAGCGGCGACGTGCCGGCTCCCGACTATGTTCGGTGGATAGGACGTATTGGATATGCAGCCCGTGCGCTGGTGTTCTCCCTCATCGGCTGGTTCATTATATCTGCGGCGTTGAACCATGACCCCGATCGCGCCGGGGGGCTTGGGGAGGCGCTGCGGCAGCTACGGGCGCAGGATGAAGGGACGCTTATTTTAAGCGTGGTCGCTTGCGGGCTGGGGCTGTTTGGGTTGTTCAGTCTGATCGAGGCGCGATATCGAAGAATGAAGGTAGTAACGCCCCAATTTCTGCGGTGACGCCGCGCAAGATGCAAAATGAGTTTGGGGATCAGCTTACAAATCTTCGCTTGGTGCTGCTTTAGATGGGTCCGAAGATCTTGATCCTTCGCGCTATAGTGGCGTCTTGAGTTGCTCGGATGGAAATGCTGTCCTCATCAGACGTCATGAACTTGGGACGCAGACATAGAGTGCAATATGCTATCCATGAGGCAGGCGTCCTTCGCAGTAGGACGCATTAAGCGAGGTTATGTGCGGGTCGTCGGTGCGATGATATCGTCTCATATTTATGCTGAAAATCAGCGCCATAGCAGGCGGCCTATCACCGCGCCTTTCTGCTTTCGGCGAGCTTGAGCGCGGCGAACAACATAAGGCCTGCCGCAGCCAGTCCAGCACTTCCTCGGCCAGCGATTATAATGATCGAATCTGCCGCCGGACGCGCAAATGCAGCAAGTGCGATCCCGAGAACGAACAGCAGGGCGCTGATCGCCCAGAGGCAATGAACAATCCGCTTTTCCATTCTAATTTCCTCTGTATTATGTGCATCATACACATATGCCCGTCTTTGTTCAATGATCACGAACGATGGGGATCATGGCCTACAAGAATACGCCCAACATGGTTTGCATGCACATGAAGTCCGAAATGACGCACGTATCGAGAAACCGCGGCATTGATGTCGTTCGCGTGCTTATGACATTGTTCGCGTGCTTATGACATTGCTGGTCATATTTCACCATGCCGCGATTGGTTACGGAGGATCTGGTGGCTGGTTTTGGAGGGAGCAACCCAACGCTTCAAGCAGCCTGCTTGTCATGTTCAATGCAATCAATCAGTCCTACTTCATGGGCGTTTTCTTTCTGCTCGCAGGTTATTACACGCCAAAATCCTACGTACGCAAAGGGACGGCGAAATTCTTGATGGATCGTCTGCTACGCTTGGGGTTGCCGTTGCTTACGTTCTTTTTCATCCTCTATCCATTCACGGTCGCTATTGCCCAGGCCGGGCAGGGGCGTCCACTCATCAAATTGTGGTGGGATTTGATCATAGCCGGAAAATTCGGACCAGGGCCGCTCTGGTTTGCTATTGCCCTACTCATATTCGCTATGTGCTATGCGATTTGGCAGACTTGCCGTCGCCGCGCGGGATGGTCTGCCGTGTCAGTGGATGCTCTGCCTGCGATGCCCGCTTTGGCGTTGATCGCCTTGGGCCTTGGCCTGCTCTCGTTCATCGTACGACTGGTCATGCCGGTCGGTAGGGAATTCCTATGGCTTCAGCTCGGCTATTTCAGCTGCTACGCTTTCTTTTACATTGCAGGTTGCGCAGCGGCACGGAGCGGGCTTCTTGAGCGTATCACATTGCGGGATGCTGCGGGCTGGCTGATTGTTTCGATTCTCGCAATCTCCACGTTGCCGCTCATGCTAATGATACGTGGGCGGTTGGGGGGATTTGAGGGAGGATGGAACATCAATGCATTCTATTACGCAATTTGGGATCCAGCGGTCGCGTTCGGGGTGATCCTGGGTTTGCTGGCTGTTGCGCAGCGATGGGGGAGGAATTCCACGCAAATTGTGTCGAGGCTCGGATCGACGGCTTTTGGCGCATTCATCCTGCATCCGCCCGTCCTGGTCGCGCTAAGCGTTCTGGCCATGCCGTGGGCAGCGGCGCCAGTGCTGAAATTCATTGTCATCGGCTGCGCAGCGTGCGTTGCCTCGTTCGCGTTATCAGCAGCAATAAAAAGTTTGCCAGGTGTCAGCAAAATTATCTGACCGATAATTTATATTGATATGTAAATATATCTCTTACTTATGCTGAACCAGGTGATTAAATTAAAATAATTAAGCTCAGTAAGATCGTAAATTTGTTACAAACTTGCAATTATAGTTGCTATTTACATTTGTGCGACGTTAATAGCTTTAATTGACATTATTCATTTTGTTACATATTGGTGGAAGGGTTTTTTGAATAACTGATATGAGATTTCGTGCCGGTAAGATTTTGGAGAAGGTGCTACATGCCGCACAGCGCATGCCATCCTTCATAATGTAGGTAGACGAGCAGTCTGAGCATCATCCAATTATCAGCGACATGGCGCCAGCTTGCCCTGAAGCAAGCCGGCGCGAGACGAACGGTATGCAGCCTAGATTTGCGCCAGCCCGCCATCAGTGAATAGCTCGCTTCCGGTCATGAAGCTGCTGTCAGATGAGGCCAGGAAGGCGGCCGCCGCCGCCACTTCGGATGGATCACCAACATGACCGATCGGGGTGGTTGCCCCCATTTCGATCATTGCCTCCCTGCCGACGACCTCGGCCGCCAGCTCGGTCAGCGTTGGCCCGGGCGATAGCACATTGACGCGGATTCCCGTGCCCCGCAGATCCTGCGCCCAACTGCGCGCAAGATTGCGCACGGCAGCCTTGGAGGCGCTGTAAATACTGAAGGCCGGTGTCCCCATCACACCCGTGGTTGACCCGGTCAGAATGATCGAGCCGCCTGTGTCCATGAGCTTCAGTCCCTTTTGCACTGTGAAGATCGTGCCCTTCACGTTGACGTCGAAGGTTTCGGCATAATGGTCGGCAGTAATGTCCGTCAGCGGCACCAGCGCGCCGGTTCCTGCATTGGCAAAGAGAATGTCTAACGATCCGCGTTCTCCCTTCACCGTCTCGAACAAGCGATGGAGATCGGCAGGATCGGCAACCGAACCCGCCACTGCGCGGGCATTTGCCCCTAGTTCGCTTAGGGCAGCATCGAGTTTTTCCTGTCGACGCCCGAAAATGTAGACGAACGCGCCCTCCGCAATGAAACGCCTGGCCGAAGCCAGACCAATGCCCGTACCGCCACCTGTTATGATGGCGGTCTTGCCTTGCAGTCTATTCATGGATGCCTCCAAATCTAAGGTTGCACGTAGCTGGAGGCGCATATACCTATAGGCAAGTATGCACCTTTTGGTAAGTATCGAAAATGTCTGAAGAGCCCAAATCCCTGGCTGTCTCTCCAATGCTCGGAGGGGGCTGTTCGGCCGGAACCGTCGCTCCCAATTTCACTTGCGGCCTCGACGCAACGCTCAAAGTCATTGCCGGCAAATGGAAGCCATTGATCCTCTATTTCCTGCTCCAGGGCCCCAATCGCTACGGCGCGCTCAAACGCGCGATCCGCGACGTGAGCGACAAGGTGCTGATCCAGCAGTTGAAGGAACTGGAGGCAGATGGGATCCTGCTGCGCACCGATTACAAGGAAGTGCCGCCGCGCGTTGACTATACGCTGACGCCCCTCGGCCAAAGCCTCGCTCAGGCGCTCGAGCCTTTATGCAGCTGGGGCACCGAGAATATGGTGGAAATGCAGAGGATCTTCGCCGAACGCGAAGGTTGGCAGCGTAGATAGACCCGATGCGTTTTGGCCCTCTGGGCGCTGGCCATGCGCCGAGCAAGGAGTCGATATGGCGAGAATTTTCATCACTGGCAGTTCGACCGGCCTTGGGCTGGCCGCTGCGCAGTCGTTGCTTGCCGGCGGACATGATGTCGTTCTCCACGCCCGCAATGCCGAACGGGCTGCGGCTCTGGCAGCGCAAATGCCGCAAGCTTTGGCAATAGTGACCGGCGATCTCAGCCTGCTGTCGGAAACACGAGATTTGGCCGATGCGGTGAATGCAATCGGTCGCATGGACGCAGTGATCCACAATGCCGCACTATATGGCGCGAGTGGCAGCGGTCGGACGGCGGAAGGCCACAGTGTTATGACCGCGGTCAATCTGCTGGCGCCTTATGTCCTGACCGCCTGCATCGAACGGCCCGAGCGCCTTGTCTACATGAGCAGCGGGCTTCACCGGGGCGGCAATGCCGGTCTGGATGATCTCGACTGGACCCGGCGTCGCTGGCACCCGGAACAGGCCTACGCCGATAGCAAGCTTCAAATCGTCGCGTTTGCTATGGCGATGACACGGCGATGGCCTGACGTGCTGAGTAACGCCGTCGATCCAGGCTGGGTGCGCACACGCATGGGCGGCGCGTCCGCGCCGGTCGACATCGCGACCGGACAGGCGACGCAGAGCTGGCTCGCCGCAAGCAACGATAAGGCAGCGCAGACCAGCGGCGGCTATTGGCATGCCATGCGACGCGAAGAGCCGGCAGTTCCCGCAGCCAGCGCCGATCATGGAGATTGCCTGCTCACGGCGCTGCAAGCGCTCACTGGCGTGTCGATCGGGCAAAATGGGTGATGCTCGGGCGAAGGATTTTTCAGTCCAATGCTCTGGCACTTCTACGCAAGCCGTTGGTCGGCTTGCACGAATAACCGCATTGCGCTGCGTCAAGCGACATGCGCCTTAGGCGAATGGCTGGGCTGGAGCTTCAGCTGCCCATCCAAACGAGAATCTACCATTTTCAAATGCGCGACCCATGCTTTCCTTGCCCCGCCTCTTGAACGACAAAACCGTTCGATCCATCTGTCGCCCGCAATTCTAGGATGCGAGCCAGAGAGACGATGACAATGGACACCGTTACCGCCCCTGAAACACGGGCCTTCGAGGCAGATGTTTCCAAGCTCCTGCACATGATGGTCCACTCGGTCTATTCCGACCGTGAGGTTTTCCTGCGCGAACTGATATCCAATGCCGCGGACGCTTGCGAAAAGCTGCGCTATGAGGCGATTTCCAGCCCGATACTGCTTGGGGATGATCCTCAATTGCGCATCACGCTTAGGCTGGACAAGGAAGCCGGCACTCTCGTGATCGAGGATAATGGCATCGGCATGACTGCTGCGGATATGGGTGAAACACTGGGCACTATTGCGCGGTCGGGCACCAAGGCCTTCATGGACAAGCTTGCTGCGGACAAAAATGGCGAAGGGCAGCAACTGATCGGCCAGTTTGGCGTCGGCTTTTATTCTGCATTCATGGTGGCGGGTAAGGTCGAGGTTACTTCTCGCCGGGCGGGAGAGCCTGATGCAGCCATCTGGTCCTCCGATGGGTTGGGCACTTACACGATTGCGCCGGCCGAACCTGGCGCCGCGCCTGCACGCGGAACGCGCGTCACGTTGCACCTGCTCGACGATGCCAAAGTTTACACCGAGCGCTTCACCGTGGAGCGGGTTGTCAAGGCGCAATCAGGCCATGTCCCCATTCCGATCTTTCTTAAGGAAGCCGGCAGCGAAGATGAGCCAAAGCAGGTCGCCGATGGCCTGGCGCTGTGGACCAAGGCGAAGTCCGACATCAGCGAGGAAGATTATGCTGACTTCTATCGAAGTGTCGCAGGTCAGTTCGACAAGCCGGCGCTGACGCTGCATTATCGTGCTGAAGGGCGTCATGAATATTCGGTTCTGACCTTCATCCCCGAAACCAAGCCGTTCGATCTATTCGACGCGGACCGCAAGGGCCGCATCAAGCTCTATGTGCGCCGCGTATTCATCACGGACGAAGCGGAAATATTACCGCGATACCTACGTTTCGTTCGCGGTTTGGTCGATTCCGCCGATCTGCCTCTCAACATGTCGCGCGAGATGATCCAAGACAGCCCGGTTCTGTCTGCCATCCAAAAGGGTGTGGGCAACCGCATACTTTCCGACCTGGAGAAACTTTCAGTAAGTGAACCTGAGCGATATGCCGCGATCTGGGAAAATTTCGGACCGGTCTTAAAGGAAGGCCTTTACGAAGACTTTGATCGCCGCGAAACATTGTTGGGTCTGGCTCGGTTCAAGAGTACGACTTCCGACGGCGCATGGCGTTCGCTTGAGGACTATGTCAGTGCCCTGAAAGAAAATCAGACAGCGATTTACTATGCGACCGGCCATGATCTGGATCGGATCGCGCAGTCCCCGCAGCTCGAGGGTTTCAGGGCGCGCGGCATCGAGGTTCTGCTCCTCCCCGATCAGGTCGATAGTTTCTGGACGACGATGGGCGTCGATTATGAGGGTAAGCCCTTCAAGTCCGTCACGCAGGGGGCTGCTGACCTGAGTCTTATCCCCTTGGCCGACGGGAACGCCACCGCTGCCGCGCCCAGCGATGAAGCCAATAGTTTTATCGCTTTTGCAAAGGAGGCTCTGGCAGATCAGGTGTCAGATGTGCGCATTTCGGACCGATTGACGAGCAGCGCCGTCTGCATTGTCGCCGCAGACAATGCCATGGACCTTCAACTGGAAAAGATGTTGGCTTCGGCCGGCCGTGCGCCGGAGCGAGCTAAGCCCATTCTGGAGGTCAACGCCGGTCATGCGCTCATCACGAAACTGGGACAGGCCAATAGCGATGAAGAAGGACGAAGGGATCTGGCTTTCCTTCTGCTTGATGAGGCCCGAATTGCTGAAGGCGAAGCACCGACTGATCCGCGCGCGTTTGCCGAGCGGCTGGAGCGTTTGATGGCGAAGGCCTTGGGGTGATGTTGATGGGGAGCCTGAGGGCTCCCCTTCTTCAAGTTAAGGAGGCCGCGCAGATTCCGCTCAAGCCTGACGCTCAAAACCAGAGTCCGGATCGTTGGAGTGCGGGCCTTGCGTTTTTCAGGCCGTTTGCGGCCTATTCAATCCGTTCGCTGGCCGACCATCGGATGGCCGCTCCATGGGGTGGGGGGGGCATTCTGCCTCTGTTGAGCGGCCGACGAGGCAAATTTTGAATCATCGCGCTAATGAGCCAGCAACCGCTCCTTTACCTCCCTCGCCATCCTGTCGGAATGAAGCGGCACCATCATCGGCACGCCAAACATCATAGGCAAAAGGGAAGTCCCCTTTCGATCGCTATCATTGGTGTGGCGATCGTGATTGGTTCTTTCGGTGGAGTGGGCAGCTCTCCGCTGCCTTCCTCCTCATCGAGCCCCCCTATTGCTGAAGAGGATTCCCGGCGACCGCAGGGCTCGGTAGCTTCTCAGTCGTACATAAGTGCTACCGATGTGGGTGATCAGCAGTCATCGTCGCCTGCCGGCAGGACCGACCCGGAAAGGCGGTTTACCGCTTCAACTGATAGCCGATCTTCCTGGTCCTGTCGCAGATGCACCCAAGCAAGAGCGGATGGGGCTGCACCTGTTTATGCTGGTCAGCCAGGGTATGGCCCTCATCTGGATAGGGACGGTGATGGCATAGGCTGCGAGCCTTATCGGGGGCGTTAGCCAGCTTGCCAGAAGTTACAAAAAGAGAACCACAACAATCCATCTCATATTGATGATATCTTTCAGAAATTCATCGGTACTAGGGTGACATTCGGAATAGATGATCATAGATAGAGCATTCCGATAAATCTAAACGGGACGCATAGAAATGACTGAGCAGGCCGATAACAACGAGCTTATGATCACGCTCACCGCCGATATTGTTGCTGCGCATGTTAGCAATAATTCGGTATCGGTCGGTGACGTATCCAACCTTATCGCTAACGTGCATCGCGCGCTTGCGGGACTGTCTGTCCCTGCTGAGCCGACGCCGGAACCGTTGCTGCCCGCCGTTTCCATTCGTTCGTCTGTGAAGGCGGATTACATCGTCTGTCTTGAAGATGGCAGGAAGCTGAAGATGCTGAAGCGCCATCTGATGACCCATTACCAGATGACTCCAGACGATTATCGCGCCAAGTGGGGCCTTCCTTCCGATTATCCGATGACCGCACCCAATTATGCTGCCCAGCGAAAGGAGCTTGCTCACAAGATTGGCCTGGGGCGAAAGCCGGGCCAGGGCAAGAAGGCTGCAACGTCTAAGGCTGCTGCTCCCACGGGGCGAGCCAAGAGGGGCACCGAGGTAGCTGCTGCTGAATAATAAAACCGGAGCATGCCGCTTGGGGAGCCTCCATGCTCTTCGAGCAGCAAGGCGCCGATGCGCGCCGCTGATTGTCGCTCGTCAGACAGGGGAGTTGGCGAAAACGGGTGGGGAAGATGCCATCGCGAAGT
Organism: Sphingobium sp. VMM; assembly: GCF_056790315.1. Lineage (NCBI taxonomy): Bacteria > Pseudomonadati > Pseudomonadota > Alphaproteobacteria > Sphingomonadales > Sphingobiaceae > Sphingobium > Sphingobium sp. VMM. The sequence continues at coordinate 639 of NZ_JBXGSI010000041.1, read as the reverse complement.
GGCAAACCTTTATAGCCTATCTCGATCAGGCTGTCCGTATAGCCGATAGCGGACGCATTGATGCGCCGCCTTTACAAAATTGCAATCAAATCCGCCTTGCTGGTGGTCCTGTCAGTTTGATGCCTCGCCCAGAGTGTTCGCGATGCGATAGCCGGCCGGTAAGGCGGCTCTACAACAAGCTGCGCATTGTCGCTAACTCAGCACGCAGTTCCGGCTCTCTAAGTGCTGCCGGTCCGCTACACCCGAATGTATCCGCAAAATTCCCGGCTAGTTCGCTTAGGTGGATGCTGCCCAACATAAGGATCAGACGATAACAGCGGAACCTCAACCGGTGTCGTGCGCTCCTCTGGTCTCAACAAGGGAACAAGTTATGATCACGGAAATCATCGGTGCGCTCGTAGGATCCAAGCTGGACCAGCAGGACGGCGACAGCGGCGCGAAGGGAGCCGTCATCGGCTATTTCATGCCTCGAATTGTCGGTACGGTGGTAAAGGTCGGTCTGCTGGCCGCCGTTGGGTACGGCGTTGTGAAAGCTGTTCAAGGTGTCGCAGGAAATGGTGCAAAATACCGATAACTTGGCAACAGTGTATCGCTCAGCCACTCGTTGGCACGCGTTACCGATGCACCGAATGTGAAATA
>NZ_JBXGSI010000040.1:0-16557 GCF_056790315.1 Sphingobium sp. VMM | reverse complement strand
GTCGAACCATGGCCGGAATGCTTTGAGTTGGAGCCGGGCGACAGGCTAACGCTTATATGGGATGCCTCCGAAAATGGGGACGCCATCACCATTGATTTCATCAACGATCACGAACTCGTCGCCTGGCCGAACGGTGAAACCCATCAAATGCAATATCTCATCAACGGAGAGGAAGCCGAAGATCGAAGCTGGACCTTCAAACATCGATGATTTGCCGTGTCAGAGGCAATTAGGGGTGGGAACAAGACATTCCTCCCCGGCACGGAGAGGGGACCACTCGCGCAGCGAGTGGTGGAGGGGCACAGGCCGGCTAGCGCAGCACTAATAGGCACTTGCCCCTCCGTCAGCGCTTCGCGCTGCCACCTCCCCGTTCCGGGGAGGAAAGTCATCTTGTGGTCGTCAGCCGTCAAAGCGCGACGCCGACATTGCGCCCATTCTCCCGCGCCACCCCGCCCCTATCCGCAAGCCCCCTTTCTCCCTATCTACTCCTCATGCACCGCCTGTTCGTCGCCATCCGTCCGCCTGCCACGATCCGCAGCCAGCTTCTGGCCCAGATGGCCGGCGTTCCCGGCGCGCGTTGGCAGGATGATGGCCAGTTGCACCTGACCCTGCGCTTCATCGGGCAAGTGGATCGCCATCAGGCGGATGATATTGCCGATGCGCTCGCCGGCGTCCGCTTCCAGCCGTTCGCCATCGCGCTCGCCGGCGCCGGCTATTTCGATCGGCGCGGCGTGGTCGACACATTATGGGCCGGGGTGCAGCCGCGCGATCCGCTCGCCCATCTTCATGCCAAGGTGGATCGCGGCTGCATATCGGCCGGCATCGCGCCCGAAGCCCGCGCCTATCTGCCGCACATCACCCTCGCCCGCTTCAGCCGGCACGGCGGCGATATCGCGCCTTTCCTGGCGCTGCACGCCGGCCTTGTATCGCCCGCCTTCACCGTGGACGAATTCAGCCTCTATGAAAGCCGGCTCGGCCATGCCGGCTCGAGCTATCACGCGGTCGAAACCTATCGCGCAGACGGTCATCCCGGCGTCCTCGACGATTGACGCAGACGCCGGGGCAATCAGGCCTCAGCCGACGCTCAGCACGCCACAGGCAACGCGGCCGCCGGCATTACCGGTCGGGTCGCTCTTGTAGTCGTCGGCCTGGGCATGGATCACGATCGCCGCGCCATCCGCATCCAGCAGCGGCGTCGCGCCGTCGCTGATCGTGCCGCCCGGCACCACATATTCGATCTCGCCGCTGCCGTCGGGCTTGGCCTGCATGTTGGGCATGTCGCCCATATGCATGCCCTGCGGATTATCCTTGCCATGCTGATGGCTGGTCGGGTTCCAATGCCCCCCAGCGCTGGTGAAGTCCGGCCCCGTGCAGACGCCGGTAGTGTGGATATGCACCGCGTGGATGCCCGGCGTCAGCCCCTGCGCCTTGACCACGACATGCAGGCCATCGCCTGCCTGGGTCACCACGGCGGTGCCGCGCGCGCTGCCATCGCCAGCGGCCAGCTTGGCCTTGGCGGTCGGCGCGGCGGGCGCGCTCTGGCTGGTCGCGGCACAGGCCGTCACGGCAGCGAGCAAAGGCAGGGCAAGGAACAGAGCGGCGGTCTTCATGGCAAACTCCCGATCACGGAAACAACTGCGCGAACGCGGCAGACGCGTCTTTGTTGCCGATCCGATCCGGTTTGTCATGCCCTTCTGCATATCGTTCGCAATAAAAGCAGGGAGATAGCATGGCATCCGTCCTGACACCCCTCCTTCACCGCCCCAAAGGCGCCATCCGCAGGCAATAGCCTGAAACCACGATGCGTCACGTATCAGGCCGAAGCCCGGTAGCAATCCAGACCACAGCGTTATCGGCCTCGCCCCTGCAATTAGCTGGCCGGCCATGAGCGCAGACATGATCAACCGCCCATATGTCGATCGTCCACGCTGTCCGGCATCAAGGCACATGACACGCCGGCCAGATATCCGTTCAGCCCGGATCGCGGCAGGCCCCAGCACGTGACAGAGCAACGTGCGACAGGCCAGCACGTGCAACGCAGGACAAGAAAAAGGGGCCGATCTTGCGATCGGCCCCTCTTCATATTCCATCCCGAAGGACGGAAAGTTCTTACTGACCCGAACCCGGACCGTAGCTGATTTCCACGCGACGGTTCTGGACTTCGCGAACGCCGTCCGCGGTGTCGACGCGCGGCTTCGATTCACCGAAGGCCTGGGTGGTCATCACGCCGTCAGGGATACCCTTCGAGGCGAGATAAGCCTTGGCAGCGTCAGCGCGACGCTGCGACAGACCAACGTTGTACGAGGCTGCACCCGAACGGTCAGCGTGACCGGCCAGCATGACCTGGGCGTTGCCGCAAGCGCTGTAGGCCGAAACCGCGTTGTCCAGAATGGTGGCGGCATCAGGCGTGATGTCCGACTTGTCCCATTCGAAGAAGACAATGTACGGCCCAGGCGAGCATTCCGGCGCCGGCGGGGGCGGCGGAGGCGGCGGCGGGGGCGGGGGGGGCGGGGGGGGCGGCGGAGGCGGCGGAGCCGCTTCAACCGGAGCGCCGAAGTTGTAGGTCAGGCCGAGCAGCAGGCTGTGGGTACGCAGCTTGCTGTCCACGCTCGAACCGGCGGGGCCACCAATGGTGGTGTAGGCCGGGATGAGCTTGATGTCGTCCTGGTTGAAGTAGCGATACTTCAGCGAGACGTCGAGGTTGTTGGTCACCGGGTAACGCACGCCGGCGATCGCCTGCCAGGCGAAACCGGTGTCGCTGTCGTTCACCAGGTCGTTGGCCAGCTTGCCACGCGACACGCCGACACCGCCGCCGACGAAGCCCTGCAGGCCATCATCGGGACCGAAGTCGAGCAGGCCGTTCAGCATGAACGAGAGAGCCGACGAAGCGCCGCCGAAGCCGCTCTTGTCGAGGTCGACCTTGGCGCGCTTGTAAGCGGCTTCGGCTTCGAGGCGGAAGCCACCGAAGTCGTAACCGATATTCGCGTCGAAATCATAACCCTTGTGGTGGTCAGCCGACACGGTGTTGCTGGCGGCGCCAGCATTACCGGGGGTGAAGGTGATGTCCTGATCTTCAACGATCATCACGCCGGCGTCGACGCCGACATACCAGCTGTTGTCGCGCGCCAAGGCCGGGGTGGCCAGGGCACTGGTCGCAAGCGCAGCCGCGAGGGCAAGCTTCCGCATTTGAATTCCCCTTTCAAAAGTGTCACGAAGGACTGCTGAAACCATGTATCGGCAAGAAGGTTTCATGGCAAGTCCACAATTCGTGAAACCGTTGCAAAAATAACGCAGTAGGGACATCCCCTAGGCTCGCCTCCAAGCTAATACCTACCCCTCTCCATGAAAAGATCGCCGATACTCCAGAATTACATGGAGATCAGTCCATGCCCCTGCAAAACCGCCAATATCGCGGCAATTGCGCCACGACTCTCGCTATCGACGATCGTTCCACCGGCCGGCCCGGCGATCGCGGGCTGGCGTGCGCCAACAATTTGCTGGCCGGCGACATAAAATCCCTCGCTGCGCACCGCATCATCCCGCCATGCCGTACCGTCATGCACCATGGCATGGCCGCGATCCGCCACCGCCAGCCGCAATCCGGCCTTCGGCACGACGAAGCGCCCCCCCCCCTCTGTCCAGCCGGCAACATGCTCCTCCCGCCCGGCCCAGGCACCGCTCGCCCCAGCCGCCACGATCGATCGCAGCGAACTCGCGGCAATCTCGTCCAGTGCCGACAGGGCGATCCGTCATCTCCCCAGACGGCGCCATCGCCCGGCGGCCTTTCGAGCCCCGCCGCTCATTCGCTCACCACCGCGCCGCTGCTTTCCAGGCTCAGCGCATAGTTGCGCTCGCCATTATAGTCGCCGGCATAGTCGAGCCGCGTCACCAGGAAGCGGCCGCGCATCCGCTCGCCGCTCTCGAAACTCAGCTCATAATCTTCGATCGTGCCCGCCAGCGCATGATTGCGCACCCGGATTTCGGCCGCCGATCCGGTGAAGATGCCGGCCGCCGACACGCTGACCGATCGCACCCCCGCGCCCGACAGCAGCTCGCGCCAGCCGCCCGAATCCTTGCTGGTGATGTTGACCGCCTCGCCATTCACCGACAGCTGGGTGGTGCGCATCCCGGCCACCGTCTCATATGTTGCCGGGACGTTGCCATTTCCCACCTTCAACAGAAACGCACTTCCTTTTTCGACGCCCATGGCGCATTCTCCCGTCAGACAAAGCGTTCTAAAACGCGGATTAAAGGAGAGGTCTGATGCTCGTGGTTGCTCCCCTTGTGATGATGCTCGCGGCCGCGCCGTCGGCCGACGCCATCGGCGCCGCCCGCAAGGCTTTTGCCGGCTGCCTCTCGGCCCAGGTCCAGCCCTCGCTCGACAAGAAGGTGCCGCTCGGCGAATTTCAGGGTCAGTTGAAGACGGCCTGCGCCGACAAGGAAGCCGCCTTCCGCGCCGCGATACTCGCGCAGGACAAGGCCGACGGCATGTCGGACAAGGATGCGCAGGCCGATGCCGACGATCAGGTGTCCGAATATGTCGACAAGATCATCGGTGAATATGAGGAATATAATAAGCCCGGCACCTGATCAGGCGCCGATAGCCTCGCGCACCACGCGAATGCGGTAATCCGCCACCGCCAGCCAGCCGCCTTTGCCGCGCGTGCCCGTCCGGGCGATCCGCGACCGCAACAGGCTGGCGGTGACGATCCGCACCGCCCAGCAGCCGGCAGCCCTGCGCCCTCGGCCTGCGCCACCAGCCGCGCCAGCATCTCCTCTTTCATGGCCCCACCTTCCCTTGGGCGCCGCGCGCCCCTATCTGGGCCCGCATGAAGCGCACCCCTCGCAAATTGCTGATCGCCCTCGTCATCCTCGCGCTCGGCCTCATCGCCTGGCATTTCGGCCTGTTCCGCGCCGGCGACTGCCTGTTGCAGGGCGGCAGCTGGAACATGGACAACGGCTTCTGCCGCCTCGACAGCCTCGCCCGCCCCCTGTGAAGCGGGCGCTGCTCGCCGCGCTGCTGGTCCTGATCGCCGCCGCCCTCTGCCTCTGGCAAAGCGACTGGCTCGCCCAGGATCGCTGCCTCGACAGCGGCGGCCGCTGGACCGCGCAGGGCAGTTGCCAGCGCTAGAAGAAAGACAAACAGGGTTCACGCGGAGCCGCGAAGACGCGGAGAAGAGAAAAGTCCGCCGCAGGCGGCATCGCCAAAATCTCCGCGCCTCCGCGTCTCCGCGCGAACCTCAAATGCCCAGCATCGCCTTCTTCTCTTCCGCAGAGAGGAAGTCCGCCCCCGCCACCCGCTCCCACAGCGCCGCGCGCTCGTCCGACAGCGCCGGCACCGCGTCCAGATCCGGCGCCAGGCTCAGCCCCGGCCACCAGCCCTGCAATCCCTGCGCCAGTCCCGCGCCGATCTTGCCCACCAGCGGCAATATCGTCTGCCGCCACAGCGCCTTGTTCGCCTCGCGATAATTGGCATAGCTATTGTCGCCCGGCAGCCCCATCAGCATCGGCGGCACGCCAAAGGCCAGCGCGATCTCCCGCGCCGCCGCCGCCTTCAATCCCACAAAGTCCATCTCGGCCGGCGACAGGCTCATCGCCCGCCAGTCGAGCCCGCCCTCCAGCAGCATCGGCCGCCCGGCATTGGCCGCGCCGCTGAACGCCGCCTCCATCTCGCGCCGCACCCGCTCAAACTGTTCCGGGCTCAGCACCGATCCGTCGCCCGGCGCATAGACCATCGCGCCCGAAGGCCGCGCCGCATTGTCGAGCAGCGCCTTGTTCCACACCGTGGCGGCATTGTGGATCGCCACCGCCCCCGCCGCCGCGCCGACACAGCCCAGGCCATAATGATCGTCGAGCGGATGGAGCGCGCGGATATGGAGCAGGCTGGTCCGCCCCGCGCCATCCTCGGTCGACAGCCGGGTCACGCTCTCGCCCACGCGATAGAGATAGGCCGCCGGCCAGCCGCGCGCATCCGCCTCCACGCTCACCCGCTCGGGCCGCAGCGCGAACAGCTCGGCCGGCATCCCGTCCGCGCCCGCAATCACCTGCACATAGCCATTGCCATGCAGCAGCACATGGCTCGCCAGCGTCTCGATCAGCCCCTGCCCCGCCGACGCCCGCGCCACCAGCCCCCCGACCCGCGCCGCCGCACCATCCACCCCGCCGACCTTCCACGCGCACGCCCCGGCCCCTTCGGACACCAGCCGCATCGCCCGCTGCGCCACCGGATTGCCAATCACCCCGGCGCGCAGTTGCGCCTCATAGCTGGCCGGCCATTCCCCCAGCGCCACCGCCCCCGATCCCCAGGCCCGCGCCAGCACCGGCCGCCCCCGCCCCTCCTGTCCGCCTTCTCCCGCCGCCGCCTTCATCCCGAACCATTTCATCGGAGCATCCCCATAAACAAAAATCCTCGCCCCGCCGGGGAGAGGATAGGGAAGGCCCGCGGCGCCAGCCGCCTGCCAAAAGCTGGAAAGCGGCCCCAGCCGCCTACCGAAACCTGTAGAGGAGCGCGCCCTTGCGGACCGGCCCGCCCTTTACAAAAGCCAGGCAGCGATCAAATCTGCGCCCATGCCTCTCGCACCGATCCTGCTCTTACTCGCCCAGGCCAGCGGGCCGGTCGTCACGCCCCTCGTCCTGCCCACGACCCAGGATTATGCGCTCGTCGCCCTGCCGCCCGCATCGACCGGTGCCGCCACCGTCCGCATCACGCGCCGCACCGGCAGCGACCAGCTGGATTGCACCCCCTCGGCCATCACCGGCGGCACCGCCATCGCTGTGGCAAGCTGCCGGCTCGCCATGATGAAGATGGGCTGGATGGCAGCGGTGAAAGACAGAAATGGTCAGGACGGGACGATCCCGGTCGTGCGCCTGCTCTGGGAGCCGGCACCATCGACTTTCCAGGGCGACATGGGCGGCGCCACGCCGATCGCCCTCGACGGCAAGGCGCCGATCGCAAGCGACCCGGACAAGGCAGCAACCGCGCTGCAAAGCGATTATACCGTCCGGCTCGACGCCACCGGCCATCCCCGATCCTGCCGCATCACCCAATCATCCGGCACGCGCCGATATGACGACACCGCCTGCCTCGTGGCGATGGGCCAGCGCTATCTGCCGGCGCTCGACGACCAGGGCCGACCAAGGGAAACCGAGGTAAAATCCTGGGTTCGGTTCACGGATCGATAAAGGGCCGGCGCCCCCTCCGCTTCGGAGCATCCCCCTATGCAAAAAATCCTCGCCCCTTTGGGGAGAGGATAGAGAAGGTTGGCGGCGCCCAGCCGCCTACCGAAACTTGGAGAGGGGCGCGCCCTTCGGACTCGCCCACCCAAAATATTGCCGCCCTGTTTCCAGCGCCGCCCCACCCTGCTAATCAGTCGCAATATCCAAGCCAGAGACCTGCCCTGATGACCGCCCCCTCGCCCCTCCTGTCCCAGACCGCCGACCAGATGCGCGAACAACTCGCCGCCTCGCCGGAAGCCGCCGCCGCGCTGATCCGCGCGGGTGCCGATGCCGGCCTGCCCGACGCCCAGGCCTATTATGGCCAGCTGCTGCTCGACGGTCAGGGCATCGCCGCCGACCCGGCCGAAGCCTTCCGCCAGTTCGGCCTCGCCGCCGCCTCGGGCCATGTGATGGCGATCAACATGGTCGGCCGCTGCCATGAAAAGGGCTGGGGCACGCCGGTCGATCCGGTCGCGGCCGCCGCCTGCTATCGCCGCGCAGCCGAAGCTGGCCTCGACTGGGGCATGTATAATTGGGGCAGCGCGCTCGGCCTCGGCGCGGGCGTGGCCCAGGATGAACAGGCGGCGCTCGGCTGGTTCCAGAAGGCTGCCGCCCTCGGCCATGCCAAGTCGATCAATTTCCTCGGCGCCTTTCATGAGGAAGGCCGCCTCCTCCCCCGCGACATGGACCGCGCCGCCGAATGCTATCGCATCGCGGCGGAGGGCGGCGATTTTCGCGGCCAGTTCAACCATGGCCGGCTGTGCGCCGACGCCGGCGATATCGCTGCCGCCACCCACTGGATGCAGACCGCCGCGACCAGCGCCACCGCCGCCTTCCGCACCATGATGCGCGACCATCTCGCCGCCTCGCCCCACGCCGCCCTGCGCGCACTGGCCGCCGATCTGTAAACGCTTCGGTCTTAGAAAAAGGTCGTCATTCCGAACCTGATCCGAGAGCCCTTAGGCCCTTGCATCTGGCGGGGCTATTGCGCCCGATCCATCAGCTTGCGGATGCCGAACCAGATATAGAGGGCAAACATCCCGCCACTGCCGAGCATCCAGGCCCAGCCCCGGAAGCTGCGATCGCCGCCAGCGACACAGCCCCAGAAAATCAGCCCGCTGAACCCCAGCGAAAACAGGATGAAACGCCAGTTCAGCATCGCGCGGGCATCCCGTCGCATCTGCGCCATCGGGCGTGGCGGCAGGATATCCGGCCGCCCCCTGACCAAGCGCCGCGGCGCGAAACTGGCATAATATATCCAGGCCATCAGGCCGACCACACAGGCTGTCGTCATGACATTCTGCGTCCAGTCAGGCAGCGTCAGCCATTCCGACAATGTCACCCAGACGATGATGATCGCCATGATGACGCCGGTCGACGTCCACATGCCCCGGCGACCTGCAACCCGCTGCCAGCGCGCAACCAGCGCCGAATATTCCTCCGGGCTGACGAACTTGGCGCCACCCTTGCGGGACGGATAATAGGCATAACCGGCTTCCACCGGCGTGAACTGGCGCTGAAATACCCCAATGCTGTCGAACATGATGATCCCCCTGCCGGCATCCTGTCGATAGAGGGCGTGAATTTCCATCCTTTTGTTCGCAGAACAAAAAAGGCCCGGCACCTCAGGGGGCCGGGCCTCGTTTCTGGCGATGGGCGCTATCTCATCTGTTCCGCCGCAGCACCTCGTCGCAGCGGGAATTGGTGCCCGATCCCTTGCCGATCAGCCGCCCCGCCGCCGCGCCACCGGCGCCGGCCAGCACCGTCTCGCCCACGCCGCCGCCGGCGATGATGCTCGCGCCCGCGCCCACGCCCGCGCCGATCGCGGTGCCCTTGTCGCGGCCCTTCTTGCCCTGGAGCAGGCAATAGCGCACATCGTCGCGGTCGCGCGGATCGGCCCGCGCCACCCGCGCTCGATCCTTGCTGTTCAGGCTCGCCGCCAGCACCGGGGTTGCGACCATCGTAACAGCGGCCACCGCCGCGATCATCCTGACCATCTTCATGTCCGTCACTCCTGATCGGTGCGAAACGAAGCAGGAGAGCGCCTTGTTCCGGCGCCCATCCTCCTTGTTCACAGCGCCATATAGGGGCCGTCACGGACCGCCGCCTATTGCGGTTAATCCCTATCCGGGCGCCATCAGTCGATGCGCGAGATGAAGTCGGCGGCCGGGCGGCGCACCTTCTTCAGATTGACCAGCCAGTCGCCCTCGTCCGCACGATAGCCCAGCGGCATCATCACCACCGATCGCAGCCCGCGCGCCCGCAGATCCAGTATCTCGTCCAGCGCGGCCGGGTCGAAGCCCTCCATCGGCGTCGCGTCCACCTCTTCAAAGGCGGCGGCGGTCAGTGCGATGCCAAGGCCGACATAGGCCTGGCGCGCGGCATGTTCGAAATTGGTCTGCGCGTCGCGCTGCGGATAGGTGTTGAGCAGCATCTGGCGATAGGCTTCCCAACCCTCGTTGCGGAAACCGCGCTCGTCATTGACCAGGTCGAACATGCCGTTGATCCGGTCGGCGGTATAATTGTCCCAGGCGGCAAAGACGACCAGATGCGACGCATCGGTCACCTGCGCCTGGTCCCAGGCGATCGCCCGGATCTTGGCGCGGATATCCTTGTTGGTGACGACGATCACCTCGAACTGCTGCAACCCGCTCGACGTCGGCGCCAGCCGCACCGCCTCCAGGATGCGCTCCACCTTGTCCTCGGCCACCACCTTATCCGGGTTCATCTTCTTGGTGGCATAACGCCAGTTCAGACGGTCGATCAGGATGAGAAATCCTTATATTGCAACGGCGCCAGCCTAAGCCCCGCCCATGACGCTTCGATGTAGCGCCCACCGCCCCAGGAATAAAGATCTCACATTGAAACCAAATATTGTACCACCCATCCTTGGCCTATTCCGCCCTCGGGTAAGACGAGGATGACCTGAAAAGTGACCATTTTTGCTGCTGAATTTGTCGAGCGCGATTTCTGATTGCGGGCATGGTACGGCGCTGCAACATCTTGTGCGATGGCAACCGTAACAATCGTATTAGCGATATTCTTTGTAGCGTTTGGAAGCGCCATTTTCCTAACTCGCCGCTGGAATGCTGCCGTTAGCGTTCTTGACGGCTTGGGAGTTGGTGTGACTTGTTGGGGTTGGCATATTCGTTTGGTTCGCTAACAACCAGCACTACTTTTGCAGAAGTCTGTTGGGGTGTCTGATCAGGCTGCATCCTCAGTAAGGGCAGTGCTCTTGCGGTGAACGGCGGGCATTGGTGCAGCGTACTGCTGGCAAGGTGGGTTGTAGAAGCGGACCGACTCACCCGGCATGTGCAGGGCCCCTGCGGAGCGGTCAGCCGCCCTTGGGTTTCCTTGCGCCAACTGACCTGCCTCCACTTCGCGCGTTCGAGCATCGCGTGCGCAGCTATGAATTTGACGTCCGGCACAAGCCGCCTCCGAGGGCGACCGCGGCCTGCGACCGGGAAGATCAGCGGCACTTCGGCCGGATATACCTTCTGGTGTCTGGGAATGCCGGCAACTCAGCAAGGGGCAAGTGTACTCAGCGCCTGCCGGAACGGAGCCGATAGCTCATAACCGGCGTCGGCCAACACACATCCGAAGCGCACGCCGGCAGCAACGATGCGGTCGATCTCCTCGATCACGATCTCGGGCTCGGTGCGATATTTGTGCAATGCAGCAGGTACGTCCGACTTGTCCATGCGCGCGGCATCTCTCGTCCAGCTTTCCGGCAGGAGCAGCCGCAAACTCAGCATGAATGGAACTTCGCTCGAAGCCAGCGTCTGACAGTTGGCATTCTTGCCGAGCGGCATGGCCTATTGCGGCGCAACGCCAACCGAGGCCTTGCCCTTGTTGGGCAAAGCGGTGTCGTCAATGATTACCCAGGCTCCATCGCCACCGACCAATTCATCCGCCTGGCTCCACAAGGTCGCTTCCAACGGGCACTGCCCTACAGACCAGCCCGATGAAATAATGAAGCCGGTCATAAGGGATCGCGTCCGAGCGAGCTACCATGTGCTGGGAGCTCTTGCGATCACCGGGCCCGATCAGACCGGCGATATAGGCTAGGCACATTCGACGCCGCGTCTTGTTACCCAAGACTTCCTGATAAGGGGTGAGCCAACGCGCAACATCCGCTTGAAAAGCCACGCCCATCGTAGCCTCTGTCAAAGCTGTGGGGCCATGAATCACGCAATCAGCGCAATAGGAATCCCAAAAATCCGATTTCTGCCAAAGTAGTGCTAATCAGGCAGTCAAACGCTTGCAGCAAACGATCGCCAGCGCCTTAAACCCTGATCCCCGCCAGCCACTCGCCAATCATCGCCCGGCCCGCCGCCACCGCGCCCGGCCCATGATCGTCATGATCCTTCCGCAGCGCGACGCCGCATTGTCCGGCCACGTCCAGATCGGCCCAGAAATGGGTCAGCCAATCCTCGAAACGCGGATCCTCGCCCATTTCGGCGTGGAATTGCAGCGCCAGCAGATTGGCCCCGCGCCGGAAAGCCTGATGCGCATAGCGATCGGTCGATCCCAGCAACTCGACTTGATCAGGCAGGTCGAACGTGTCGCTATGCCAGTGCAGCACCGGCACCCCGTCGATATGGCGCAGCGGCGACCCCGCCCCCGCCGCATTCACGCTGACCGGCGCAAAGCCCAGTTCCATATGCCCACCCGGATAGACCCGCGCGCCGAGCGCCGCCGCGATCATCTGGCTGCCCAGGCACACGCCCAGCGTCGGCCGGTCCGCCGCCAGCCGCGCGGAAAGCTTGCCGATCTGCACCGGGATCCAAGGATGCACATCCTGTTCATAAACGCCCATCGGCCCGCCCATCATGATGAGCAGATCCGGTTCGGTCAGGTCGATATCGGCGAAATCGGGGCTGGCCACATCGATCCGCTCGATCTGATAGCCGGCCGCCTCGATCGGCTGGAGATAGCCTGCCGCACCCTCGCGCGGCACATGTCGGACGATCAACGCTCTTTTCATTACCTGCGATAGCTAGCCAGCCAAACCCGTCGACGCCAGCCCAGCCTTTCTTGGGGACAGAAAATTGCCGCTATCGGCTTGGCCCGGCCGCCCGGCCATGATTTAACCCAGCGCCATGATCCTAACCCGCATCGCTCGCCCTGTCCTGCTGGCCACTTTGCTCGCCGGCACCGCCCTTTCCGCCCAGACCAGCGAAGCGCCTTCCGCGCCGGTCGATGCGGTCGATCCCTTCATCGGCACCTCGGGTGAAGGCCATACCTTCCCCGGCGCCGTCGCCCCCTTCGGCATGGTCCAGCTTTCGCCCGACACCCATGTCGGCCCGGCACGCCAGACCTATAACTGGGCCGCCGGATACCGCCACGAAGACCCGGTGATCCTCGGCTTCTCCCACACCCATTTTTCCGGCGCGGGCCATAGCGACCTGGGCGATTTCCTGGTGATGCCGGTCAGCGGTGATACGGTCCCGCTGGAAGCTGGCGACGACAAGACGCCCGGCTTCCGCTCGCACAAGGCCGATGAAATCGCCTCGGCCGGCTATTATGCCGTCACCCTGACCGATCCGGGCGTGCGTGCGGAAATGACCGCCGGCCCCCGTGTCGGCGTCCACCGCTACGCCTTCCCCACCGGCAAGGCCGCGCATCTGCTACTCGACCTGCGCTCGATCATCTATGACTATCCCGGCAAGATCCTCTGGTCCTCGATCCGCATCCGCCCCGACGGCACGATTACCGGATCGCGCGAGGTGCGCGGCTGGGCCACGCCGCGGCGCATCTTCTTCGCCATCCGCTTTTCCGCGCCGCTGACCGGCCACCGCTTCGTCAGCACCGAGAAGGATATTCTCTACAAGGGCTTCAAGGGCCCCGGTCGCGGCCCCGAGACGCTGGATTCTCTCTCCGGCCGCGCGCTGGTGGCGCAGCTCGACTTCGGCACGCTGACGAAGCCGCTGGAGGCGAAGGTCGCGCTGTCGGGCGTGGACGAGGACGGCGCCATCGCCAACCTTGCCAGCGAACCAGGCGATTTCGACGCGATCCGCGCCAAGACCCGCACCGCCTGGAACGATGCGCTGGGCGCGGTGAAGATCGACGCGCCCAAGGCGATGCGCACCAATGTCTATACCGCCCTCTATCACAGCCTTATGGCGCCCAGCGTCTGGAGCGACGCCGATGGCCGCTGGCGCGGGCCGGACGATCAGGTCCATGCCGGAACCGGCTTCACCATGCATTCCACCTTCTCGCTGTGGGATACGTTCCGCGCCGAACATCCGCTGCTGACGCTGATCCAGCCCGAAGCGAAGAATGCCGATTTCGTGAACTCGCTGGTCGCGGGGCAAAAGACCAGCCCGTTCGGTATCCTTCCCGTCTGGCAGTTTGGCGGCAAGGAAACCTGGACGATGATCGGCTATCATGCCGTCCCGGTCATCGCCGACGCCTGCCTGAAAGGGATCAGGGGCATCGACTGCGCCGCCGCGCTGAAAGCCATGGTCGCCAGCGCTGACTATGCCCCCTATGGCGGCCTCGGCGACTATATGAAGCTCGGCTATGTCCCCATCGACCGCGAGCCCGAAGCCGCGTCCAAGACGGTCGAATATGCCTTTGACGACTGGACCATCGCCCGCCTCGCGCGCCAGCTGGGCGACAAGGCCACGGCAGAGCGCTTCGAGAAGCGCGCCCAATATTGGCGCAACAGCTTCGACGCCAAGACCGGCTTCCTGCGCGCGCGCAAGGCCGACGGCTCTTTCCGCACCCCCTTCGATCCGACCGCGATCAACTATGGCAGCGACTATACGGAAGGGAATGCCTGGCAATATAGCTGGTTCATGCCGCATGATCAGGGCGGTCTGTTCCGCCTGCTGGGCGGCGACGCGAAAGCCATCGCCAAGCTCGACGCCATGTTCGACTATGACAATAGCAAGATCGACTATAGCCATGCCGAGGATATATCCGGCCTGATCGGCCAATATATCCATGGCAACGAACCCAGCCACCATGTCGCCTATCTCTACAGCTATGCCGGCCAGCCCTGGCGCACGCAGGAGCGCCTGAAGCAGATCGTCGACAGCCAGTATAAGCCCACGCCCGAGGGCCTCGCCGGCAATGACGATCTGGGCCAGATGTCCGCCTGGCTGGTCTTCACCGCCTTGGGCTTCTATCCGGTGGCGCCGGGCAGCAACGAATATGTGATCGGCCGCCCCTTCGTCGACCGCGCCGACATGGCATTGTCAAACGGCCAGCGCTTCACCGTGATTGCCGATGGCCTGTCCGACGCCAATCGTTATGTCGGCCGGGTGACACTGAACGGCAAGCCGCTCGATCGCGGCTATATCACCGACGCGGAAATCCGCGCTGGCGGCGAACTGCGCTTCACCATGCAGGCCAGCCCCAACAAGACATGGGCGACCGGCGTAAAGGCCCACCCCTTCTCCATGACCGGCTATGGCAAGTGAGGGCGCGAGACCGGCATTATCTCTTCGTCTGCAGCCAGAACAAGCTGCGCAGCCCGACCGCCGAACAGATTTTCGCTGACCATCCCGGCATCGAAACCCTGTCGGCGGGCACCAACCATGATGCGGAAACGCCGCTGGACGATGAGATGCTGCGCTGGGCCGACACCATCTTCGTGATGGAAAAGGCCCATCCCAGCAAGATCCAGCAGCGTTTCCGCGGCGCGTAGGCGGCACAAGGATCGTCTGCCTCGAGATACCGGACGATTACGCCTTCATGGATGCGAACCTGATCGCCCTGCTCCACACCCGCATGGCCAGCTTCCTGCCACGCACACTTTCCGCCTGATCGCCCCAAGCGACGAAGAGGCTGACAGGAAAAGCTCTGAATGAAGGGAGCGAGGGGCCCAGCATAGCCCGCTTTGCCCTTCCGCTATCCCGACAAAGGCTGAGGTCTTGCACCTCCCACACGCGACTGCCTACAGAGGAAAAGGAGAAGACGGATTTGGGTGGGAAATAGAATGCCCGATAATCCTTCCCAAGCTTGCTTGGGGAGGAAGACCGCCAAAGGCGGCGGAGGGGCAAATAGATGAGGTCGCGCCACTGCCCCGCCCGTCAGCGCAACGATGATCCGCACGCGCCACGCACGATGCGGGCCACAATCACAGTACCAAAGTCACAGGGCCATATCCATGCCCAGCATCCGCGCCAGCAGCAGGGCCAGGCTGACGCGCTCAGCACCGCCCCTTCTCCGCCTTCCTGTCCTGTTCATAATGCCATCGGACGACAAAGAACATGCCCGCCCCCAGCACGGCAACCTTGAACAGGATGAAAACAACAGGAAGCCAGTCCATGATCTTGAACACGTCCCCGCCAACAAGAAACCATGTTCATCAGGATTGCCCCGACGGCAATCGAATGCCCCCTCGTATGTCGGGAACAGCGGGATGAACATGGGGCATTATGCCCGCCCCAGGCAGGCTCCGGCCATTCACTGTTGTCGATTTGGTCGATCGCCGCTTAGAAAAGCTGTCCTCGCCGTTCCATCATCCCGGACTTGATCCGGGATCCATTGCGCGCCTCCTCTCCATCCGCCGTCGCGCACAATGGATCCCCTGAGTTCACAAACGAAGTGCAACACCGCAGACAGGTTTTGCCATGTCAGGAGATTGACAGGTTTCGACCATTTTCGTCGTTCGCATGATCTCCCACTAATCCCGATTGCAGACGTTCTGGCAAAGCTGCAAATACGCTCGATGGAGCAGCCCATTCATGAGCCTAGATGCAACACATGCGGTCGCATTCTTGGGATAGATGCCGATCTCCTTTCCACGAACTGCGGAGGCGATTGCTGGGGATGTGTGGGCGAATTAGAGTCGGATGGATGGCCAGCCTCTGCGAAAAAGGTATCTGCCGAGGTGGCTTCTGGGCTTCGCAACCCTGATGGCTCAGCGAAGCCTCCGTCACGATAGGCCAGGCTTGACCATTTGTTGCCAGTGATGCGATTTGTCGCTTCGCTTGAAACTGGACGTTGAATGACGAGCGGGAATACGGCAGGCTTTTCGTCATGGGGTGGATCGCCAAACCGGGTTCTGCGGAAGACCGCCTAAATCAGTGACTAGTTCGGAAGAACTTAGCCCCGGTCTTTTTGGCATTCTCGGTTTTAGAGAGCGGATTGTTTTTCTGGCTGGCTGTTCGCAGGGCTGGCGCTTTCTAATGCTTTTGCCGCTCGCCTACGCCATTGGAGCTTTCATAACCGGCGTCGTGTTATGGAGGTCGAAAGCCCCTTCATCGGCTCTATAGATAGCGACATATTTTTTCGTAGGGCTGCCGGTAATCAAGATGGTTCTGAACAGCGGTATCATTAGCGAAGTGGTTGCATTTTTCTCCCAGCGACAATGCGTCATCACCCGTT